>NZ_JBNWKB010000006.1:0-213385 GCF_050509525.1 Gaetbulibacter sp. PBL-D1
ACAACGTTAACCATTAGAGTATTACCAAACCCAACTCCAAGTACAGATCCAGATAACCTAGAGTTATGTGATGACATCAATACAGGAGATGGACAAGAGGTATTTGATCTTACCGAAAACGAAGTATACATCATCAATGGAGAAGCAGGAGTAACAGCAAGCTACCATGAAACAGAAGAAGATGCAGAAGCAGGAGCCAATGCTATAGCAGACCCAACAATGTACACTAACATCCCAACCGATTACACAGCACAAACCATCTATGTGCGTGTGACTAATGACGTAACAGGATGTTATACCATAGTAACCTTTACGATAACCGTAAACCCATTACCAGATGTAGTAGCAGTAACGGACTTTATCATATGTGAAGACAATACCGATGGCTTTGCACAGTTTGATTTAACCAGTAAAGATGCAGAAGTACTTAATGGTCAAGATCCAACCCTATTTACAGTAAGCTATCATGCTACACAAGCAGATGCTGATGATCTAATGAACGGATTGGTAAGTCCATATACCAATGTGATCAATCCACAACCAATCTATGTAGCCATTACCAATACAGTAACAGGATGTTCGATAAGCACACAAAGCTTTAACATAGAAGTTCAGGAAGCAGCAGAAGCCAATAGTGATATGGAGCCAATTCTATATGAGCTATGTGATGACAATATGGAGATAGATGGAGACCCAACTAACGACAGTGTACAATTTGATCTATCAACATTAGATGAAGACGTACTAGATGGTCAAGACCCATTAAATTATACAGTAACGTACTATGCGAGTTTTGATGATGCAGACGCAGGAGTAAACCCATTACCTACACTTTATGAGAACATCACTAACCCACAGGTTATTTATGTAAGAGTAGATAATGATACCACACCAGATTCTATCTGTTATGATGTGACAGATCTGACCCTTCAGGTGAATCCGTTACCAGTATTTGATTTAGAAGACAGTTATATACTATGTGTGGATACTAATGGGACAGAAGTATTAGATCCTTTAGTATTAGATACAGGCCTGACCACACCAGATTACAGTTTTACATGGTATCTTAACGGAACAGAAATCGCAGGCGCTACAGAAGGTAGTTATATGCCAACAGAAGGCGGAACTTATAGTGTAACCGTTGTAGATGAAGTAACATCAACAGAGACCAACTGTGAGAATACCGATGAGACTTTAGTTATAGAAAGTGCACCTCCAACCTTGGTAGCCGAAGTGACTACACAAGCTTTTTCAGAAAATCACGTTATAGAAGCAGAAGCAACAGGACCAGGAGAGTATGAATACAGTTTAGATAACGGTCCATGGCAAGACAGTGGTTTGTTTGAAGACGTTACCTCAGGAGAACATGTAGTAGTGGCAAGAGACAAGAATGGATGTGGATTGACAGCGTTGGAGATAACAGTGTTGGATTATCCAAAGTACTTTACACCAAATGGAGATGGATATCATGATACATGGAACATAATAGGATTTGCAGGTAGAGCTGACGTAAAAATTTATATCTTTGACAGGTTTGGAAAACTGTTGAAGCAGATATCTCCTTCGGGACAAGGATGGGATGGAACCTACAATGGAAACCCAATGCCATCAAGTGATTACTGGTTTGTAGTAGAGTACGACGAACCAATTGGTGGGCAGAGAAAAGAGTTTAAAGCTCACTTTACTTTGAAACGATAAACCAAAGAAGTTTATAAAAAGAAAAGGCTAAATTTTTATTCAGCCTTTTCTTTTTTTTATGTGTTGTATTCTTTCTATAAATTGAAAGCTAAAGATAAAGTTACGTTAGAGTTTTTAGAATCTAAAAGAGCTGCATTTGTAAGACCAACACTATAGAATTGATGGTTAATCTCTCTGTCAGATTGATCAAAAGCTAAATCTAATTTTATATCACCAAAATTATATCCTAAACCTAGAGAATATCCAGTAAGATCACCATAAAAAGAATCATCTTCGTAAGGGCTTTCTTCAAAACGATAACCACCTCTAAAACTTATTTGCTTATATCTGTATTCTCCACCAAATCTATATGTAGAAGCAGCTTTAAGTGTATTACCAATGATATCATTTTGAGCAGAAAAATGAGAGTCAGAAGTTGGCTTGAATTTAGTGTTTGAGTAATCTTTTCTAGAGTAATCAAAACTAATTAAACCTTGCTCTCCAAAAACATAAGCTAAACTTCCTGTTAATTTACCAGGAGATTGTAATCTGTATCTTGGAAAAACATTAATAATAGCTGGGTTAATTACTTGAGTAATGTTTGAACCTCCATCATTTCTAACTGTAGCAAGATATTGAGTAGTTTCTTCTTCAATACTAAACCAAGTAGGAGAGTTATAGGTTAATCCTACTCTAAGTTCTTCTGTAAGCTTTGTAATTGCTCCTAACTGAAAAGAAAAACCAGTTCCTGTGGTGAATAGCGAATTTTCAAACCCAACTTCGTTAACCAAAGATCCTTCGTTTGAATTAAATTCATTCAAATAAGTGTATCGCTCATAATTGATAAAGTGAGTATTTAGGTTAAGACCTATATATAATTTGTCTTTAAACTGTGAAGCAAAGTTAAATGTAAACTTACCATTATATCCAGTCGCAAGATAGCTGTAATCGTGCTCAAAACTTCCAGGAGCTATATTAGAATCGTACGAAATGTTGTCATCAGTATCACTATTTGGTTCAAGAATATAGGATTCATAACCTAAAAAAGCTTGTTGGTTTTCAAAACCATAAGCAGAGCCAATATCAGCATAAGCGTCAGTATAGCTTTCACCTGCAAAGGCAGAGATTTCATCGAGCCTCAAACCTTGTGCATAAGACAAAAAGTAAGAATCTATTGAGTTTGTACTTGTTCCAGTTGCAAACCAATCGTTATCATAATTAGCAACTTTATCATAAGCAATACTAAATACAAACTTTCTCCATGGTGAACTTTGATTAGTGTTATTAAAAACAAAAGCAGCTCCAGTTTGATGAAGATCAAATTTAGAGTCAGATGAAGATCGCATTTCTCCAAAATAATTAACATCATTGTTGATGCTTAAAATGGAAACAGAAGCCGAAGCATGACTTCTAGTAAATACAGCTGCTCCTGCAGGATTTAAACTAACGGCAGACATATCTCCACCAAGAGCTCCAAAAGCTCCACTCATAGCTCTAAATCGAGCTGTTCCTTGAATTTCGTCTGAAGAATATCTCAACGCATCAGATATATCTTGAGCCATAACATTAGACATAGATAGTATGCCTATGAATAGTAAACTTAACTTTTTCATATCAATTTTTAATTTAATATTTTAGGGAATATTATCGTCTTCTTCCAGATGAACCTCTGCTGCCACTACTACGCGATGAAGAACCAGAAGAGCTTCTTACTGAAGAACTTCTAGATGGAGTATTTACTCTAGTTCTTGCCGATGAAGAGTTAACTCTTGTTCTTGTAGAATTTGATCTAGGTCTTACAGAATTGTTAGATCTTGTATTAACTCTAGTTCTATTTGGCGTGATAGAACTATTTCTTCTAGTTGTAGAAGAATTTACTCTAGTTCTTGTAGTAGTACTTCTAGGTCTAGTTAATGTAGAACGATTAGTTCTCCCAATACGACTATTGTTTATTACAGAATTAGAACGTCTAGAATTGTAAGCATTGTTAATTTGACCACGTCTTGAGTTTACACGATTGTAAGCATACCCATTTAGGTATCCATTGTAGTAGTATGGTCGATTGTAATAACCTCCATAATAGAAGCCATTGTAATATGGGTTACCCCAAAACGAATTGTAGCCATAATATCCCCAACCAGAGTTCCAAGCCCAATTGTTCCAACCCCAAGAATTCCATCCCCAAGTGTTCCATCTATTCCATGAATAAAAAGGTCTATTCCAACCCCAATAATTGTAGTAACCCCAATTATTCCATCCATAATTAGAATACACATTTATGGTAATGTTATCGCTATCTTGTCCCCAACCAGCATATCCATTGTACTCATCGGTAGTGTCTTCTTCTTCAGTGTAATTACCTTCGTAAGATTCAATATCTGTGAATATTATATTTTCCTCAGGAATGCTTTCGTATTGTTGAGATTTTTCAGCAAAATAATTTTTGTAGTAGCTGCCGCTAGCGCTTGTAGTTTCTTGATAAGTGTCTTCTTCATAAACAACTCCATCAGAATTGTATATACCATCATTGTCATAACCAACATATTGGTATGAACCACAAGAAGCTAAAACAAAAGCAAAGCTTAGTGCAACAAAAAATGGCAATTTTGATATGATGTAATTTTTAAATTGCATAACTGTATAATTTTATTGTTGAACATTACAAAAATAGTTAGTTTTGTTGAACTATTTTTTTATTTAACATACGCACAATTTTTGTGCCAAAATACTTACAATGAGCAAAAATCTCACAAGTAGAGCAGAAGATTATTCAAAATGGTATAACGAATTGGTCGTAAAGGCTGATATGGCTGAGAATTCAGCAGTTAGAGGATGCATGGTTATAAAACCATATGGATATGCAATATGGGAAAAAATGCAAGCTGAATTAGATAGAATGTTTAAAGAAACAGGTCATCAAAACGCATATTTTCCACTATTTGTACCTAAAAGTTTATTTGAAGCTGAAGAAAAGAATGCCGAAGGGTTTGCAAAAGAATGTGCTGTTGTAACACATTATAGATTACAAAATGACCCTGATAATGAAGGAAAATTAAGGGTCGATCCAGAAGCGAGATTAGAAGAAGAATTAGTTGTGCGTCCAACTAGTGAAGCAATAATATGGAACACCTACAAAGGTTGGATTCAAAGCTATAGAGACTTACCTATACTTATTAACCAATGGGCAAATGTTGTACGTTGGGAAATGCGTACACGTTTGTTTTTGCGTACTGCAGAATTTTTGTGGCAAGAAGGACATACAGCTCACGCAACAGAAGCAGAAGCATTAGCTGAAGCCGAACAAATGAACAATGTGTATGCTGAATTTGCTGAAAACTTTATGGCTATTCCAGTCATTAAAGGATTAAAGACCGAAAGCGAACGTTTTGCTGGAGCAGTAGAAACTTATTGTATTGAAGCTTTAATGCAAGATGGTAAGGCTTTACAAGCAGGAACATCGCATTTTCTTGGGCAAAACTTTGCAAAAGCATTTGATGTAAAGTTTACAAATAATGAAGGAAAGCTAGATTATGTTTGGGCTACTTCATGGGGAGTGTCTACACGTTTAATGGGAGCTTTAATAATGACACATAGTGATGATAAAGGTTTGGTTTTACCTCCTAATTTAGCACCAACACAAGTGGTTATTGTTCCTATATATAAAAATGATGAGCAGTTAAAACAGATTTCTGATCTAGCAAATAATATAAAAAACGATTTAAAAGCTTTAGAAGTAAGCTGCAAGTTTGATGGAAGAGAAACACACAGACCAGGAGCAAAATTTGCTCAGCATGAATTACAAGGTGTTCCTCTGCGAATTGCTATTGGACCTAAAGATTTAGAAAATGGAACTGTTGAATTAGCTAGAAGAGACACTTTAACAAAAGAAATTGTAAACCTTGATGGTTTACCTACTTTAATCTCAAAACTACTAGTTACCATACAAGAAGGATTATTTAATAAAGCCTTAAATTTTAGAAATAGTCATATCACAAAAGTTGAGACGTTTGATGAGTTTAAAGACGTTTTAGAGAATAAAACAGGTTTTATATCAGCGCATTGGGATGGAACTCCTGAAACAGAGCAAAAAATTAAGGAGTTAACAAAAGCAACAATTAGATGTATTCCTCAAGATGGAGAAGAGGAGGCTGGAGTATGCGTATTTACTGGTAATCCATCAAAAAGAAGAGTGCTATTTGCAAAGGCATATTAATTTTTTTTGAAAAAAAATTGATTAGCTATTGCAACATTTAAAAATAGTTGTATTTTTGCATCCGCAATGAGGAAATTGCATGTTCATTTAAAGATTGTTGCATATTTAAATTTTATAATTAAATTTGTGCTTTCAAAATTTAATGGCCCGTTCGTCTATCGGCTAGGACGCCAGGTTTTCATCCTGGTAAGAGGGGTTCGATTCCCCTACGGGCTACAATTTTTTAATAAGGAAAAAGTAAAATGGCAAATCATAAGTCAGCATTAAAAAGAATAAGAAGTAACGAAGCAAAGCGTTTAACTAACAGGTATCAGCATAAAACTACACGTAATGCTATTAAGAAATTACGTGAAATGGAAACAGCTAAAGATGCTCAGGATTTTTATCCTACAGTAGTTTCTATGATTGATAAGTTAGCTAAGAAAAATGTTATTCATGCTAACAAAGCAGCTAACTTAAAATCAGGTTTAGCTAAGCATGTAGCTTCTCTATAAGAGAATTACTTTTAAAAGATATTTAAAAAGCCTTTTCATTGAAAAGGCTTTTTTTATTGATTAAGCTTACAGTTGCTATAAAGCAAATAAAAAACCCATGGAGTTTCCATGGGTTTTTAATATTTTATTATTAGGTTTTTTATTTATTAACCATTCATAGAGATTAAAAACTCTTCATTGTTTTTGGTTTGTTTAAAGCGTTCGTTAATAAACTCCATAGCTTCAACAGGATTCATGTCTGCTAGGTATTTTCGCATTACCCACATTCTTTGTATGGTATTGTCGTCCAGTAATAAGTCGTCACGACGTGTACTTGAAGATGTAAGGTCAATTGCAGGGAAAATTCTACGGTTAGATATTTTTCTATCTAATTGTAGTTCCATGTTTCCTGTACCTTTAAACTCTTCAAAAATTACTTCATCCATTTTTGAACCAGTTTCGGTAAGTGCTGTAGCTATAATTGTTAATGAACCTCCATTTTCAATATTTCTAGCAGCTCCAAAGAATCTTTTCGGTCTATGTAATGCATTAGCATCAACACCACCACTTAATATTTTACCTGATGCAGGTTGAACAGTGTTGTATGCTCTTGCTAAACGAGTAATCGAATCTAAAAGGATTACAACATCGTGTCCACACTCGACTAATCGTTTAGCTTTTTCAAGGACTATGTTAGCGATTTTTACATGCTCGTGAGCTTCTTTATCAAAAGTTGAAGCAATAACTTCGCCACGAACATTACGTTGCATGTCTGTTACTTCTTCAGGACGTTCATCGATTAGTAAAATCATTTGATATACTTCAGGATGATTTGCAGCGATAGCATTTGCAACATCTTTAAGAAGCATAGTTTTACCTGTTTTAGGTTGTGAAACAATCATACCACGTTGTCCTTTTCCAATAGGAGAGAACAAATCCATAATTCTGGTTGAAATAGTACTTTGTTTTTCAGCGATATTAAATTTTTCCTGAGGGAATAAAGGTGTTAAGTGTTCAAAAGATACTCTGTCTCTAACAACTTCAGGTTTTTGACCATTAATTTTACTCACTTTAATAAGTGGGAAATATTTTTCACCTTCTTTAGGAGGTCTTACATGACCTAAAACAGTATCTCCAGTTTTTAATCCAAATAATCTAATTTGAGATTGCGATACATAAATATCATCAGGAGATGATAAATAGTTGTAGTCAGAAGAGCGTAAAAACCCATATCCATCTTGCATGATGTCAAGTACACCTTCACTTTGTATTATAGCATCAAACTCAAAATCTGGTTCTCTATAACGGTTACGGTTGTCTTTATTACCGTTATTTCCATTATTGTTATTGGAATTGTTATTTTGGTTATTGTCTTTAGAGCGCTGTTGCTTATTGTTGGTGTTGTCTTTTTGAGCTTGTTGTTTGTTGTTAGCGCTGTCTTTTTGAGTTTGCTGTTTTTGGTTCGAGTTGTCTTTTTGAGACTGTCTTTTATTGTCTTTCGCAGTAGGTTTTTGGTTGTCTTTACTGTTATTGTTATTGCTGTTCTCTTTTTTAGACTCAGAAAACTCTATTTTTTGCTGCTCCTTAGACTGTTGATCGGCAGGTTTTTTTTGAATTCTCTGCCTTGGTTGTCTAGGTTTTCTTTCGGTAGTTTTTTTGCTTTTATTGCTGTCGTTAGATGCTGGAGCCTCATTTTTAAGTGCATCAGGGTTTGCAGCCTGATAATCTAGTATTTGATATACTAAATCCAATTTTTTTAATGAACGGTATTTAGGAACGTTCAGTTTTTGAGCTATTTCCTGTAACTCAGAAAGCTTTTTTTCTTTTAATTGCGAAATTTCAAACATGTATGTTTATTGAATAATTTTTATTGAATAGATTTAATCTGAATATTCTCTATTTTGAAATAAAAGGGAAAAACTAGAAAAAAATCTTGAAGATTAATAACCTGAAACTGTTGTGCGTAACAAATTACTACTGCAATAATACAATTTTATTTTAAAAACAAGTATATGTTTTAAAAAGAAACTACTAATTTTGTGCTTTAAATTTTAAAAAAGTAGATGCTTCAACGTATTCAAACTGTTTATTTATTAATTTCTGCTGGTATCTCAGCTGGTCTAATATTTGTTTTTCATTTATGGACTAATGCTTCGGATGTGCAGGTTTTTGTAAAAGACAACAATCTTTATTTAGGTTTGTTTTTGGCTTCAGCTTTTTTATCTTTGGTTTCAATATTTAGATATAAAAATAGGAAGTCGCAATTTGTTTTGGGACGACTTAACATCATATTAAACTTTATTTTATTAGGATTATTTGTATATCAATCGCTAAACTTATCTGGAGAAGCAGATGTTTCTGAGAAAGGTATTGGGATTCTTCTACCTATTTTTTCTATCGTATTTTTGGTTTTAGCCAATAAAGCCATCAAAAAGGATGAAGATCTTGTAAAATCTGTGGATAGATTACGATAAACCTTATATCTTAATTAATTTAGTGCGTAAGCCCAAGGTGAAGATCTTGGGCTTTTTTTATCGCTTCAACTCAATAACTTCTAGGTTATCAATTTTTTCTCCATCAATAGTAAAACGAAGCATTGTTCGTACTTTATGAAAACCATGTTTACCAACTGCACCAGGATTCATATGCAATATATTGAGTTTTTTATCAGGCATTACTTTTAAAATGTGGGAATGACCACAAATAAATAGTTTAGGCGGATTGTTGTAAATTTCAGGTTTTACTCGTGGATTGTATCTGCTAGGATAACCACCAATATGAGTTATCCATACATCAACATCCTCACACATAAACCTATTATGCTCAGGAAATTCAACTCTAGCTTTAGCGTCATCAATATTACCATATACAGCTCGTAAAGGTTTAAGTGCTTTAATGGCATCAGTAACACTTAAGTCACCAATATCACCAGCATGCCAAACCTCGTCGGCTTGTTTTACATATTTTAAAATAGTGTCGTCAATGTGACTATGTGTGTCTGAAAGTAGAAGAATTTTCTTCATATAATGTTAATGTAAAATGTTAACTCAGAAAACTAATTATCTTTGTCATTTACAAAAGTAGAAGTTTCCATTGAGATATTTTATTGAATTGTCATATAACGGAAAAGCATATCATGGTTGGCAAAATCAGCCTAATGCTATTTCTGTACAAGAAGTTATAGAGAAAGCACTTTCAACGTTATTGCAGCAAAAAACAGATATTGTTGGAGCTGGAAGAACTGATGCAGGTGTGCATGCATCGCAAATGTTTGCCCATTTTGATTCTGAAATAGAATTAAATACTCAGGATTTAACCTATAAGCTAAACTCATTTTTGCCTAAAGATGTGGCAATACACAACATGTTTTTGGTGACTAACGATGCTCATGCGCGTTTTGATGCTACAGAGAGAACATATCATTACAAGGTTTCCAATCGTAAAAATGTATTTACTTTTGATTATGCTTACTTGTTACAACTTCCGTTGGATGTAGAAAAAATGAATGCAGCCTGCGATGTCTTATTGCAGTATAAAGATTTTCAATGTTTTTCTAAAACAAATACAGATGTAAAGACGTATAATTGCATTATAAAGCATGCACAATGGATTAATGATGGAGGAGAATTAACCTTTGTAATTACTGCTGACCGTTTTCTTAGAAATATGGTAAGAGCCATAGTTGGTACAATGGTGAATATTGGATTAGGTAAAACTACCGTAGAGGAATTGCATGATATTATAAAATCAAAAAATAGGAGTGAAGCTGGTTTTTCGGTTCCTGCTCATGGATTGTATTTAACCGAAGTAAAGTATCTTGATACGATAAAGAAATAAAAACTATATATGTCTAAAAAAGGAGCAGACGTTTTTGATATAAAACTTTTTAAACGATTACTAAAGTTTGTAAAACCTTACAAACTTGTGTTTTTTGGTACCTTAATTTTTGTTATTGGACTGTCTGTTTTTGGAGTTTTTAGACCTAAAGTGCTTCAATTAGCTATTGATACAAAAATTGCTTTGCAAGAGTATGATGGCTTTTTGTTTTACATCATTATCATGATTGCGCTTTTAGTTTTAGAAGTTATTTCTCAACTCCTTTTTATTTATTATGCAAGTTGGCTAGGGCAATCAGTAGTTAAGGATATACGAGTAAAGTTGTTTAAACACATGTTGAGTTTTAAAATGAAATATTTTGATAACTCTTCAGTAGGTGTTTTGATTACCAGAGCAGTTACCGATATGGAGCGTATTGCTGATATTTTTGGTGAAGGCTTGTTTATGATTTTTAGCGATGTGTTGAAAATGTTAGCTGTAGCTATTATGATGTTTTCAATGAATTGGAAATTGAGCCTTATTGTATTTACTACATTACCAATTGTATTGTTTGCTACCAAGATTTTTCAGAAGTATATGAAATTAGCGTTTCAGGATGTAAGAACTGAAGTGTCTAACCTAAATAGTTTTGTTCAAGAACGTGTTACAGGTATGAAAATACTTCAGCTGTTTACAAGAGAAGATACAGAATATAAAAAGTTTATGGCAATTAATGAACGTCATAAAAAAGGTTGGTTAAAAACCGTATGGTATAACTCTATTTTCTTTCCTATTGCAGAATTTTTATCATCAATAACCTTAGGATTGGTTGTTTGGTATGGAGGACTAAATGTAATTATGGATAGTACAGCATCTCTTGGTGAACTTACTGCTTTTATCATGATGATTCCTATGTTGTTTAGACCGCTTAACCAAATTGCTAACAAGTTCAATACACTACAAATGGGAATGGTAGCCGCTGATAGAGTGTTTAAGGTATTGGATACTACATCTCAAATTGATGATAGTGGTAATGTGGTAGCAACTCAATTTAAAGGAGACATAACTTTTAAAAACGTGCATTTTTCTTATATAGAAAATGAAGAAGTTCTTAAAGGTATATCTTTTAATGTAGAAGCTGGACAAACCATAGCTATTGTTGGTGCTACAGGAGCAGGAAAGTCTACAATTATTAATTTGTTAAATCGGTTTTACGATATTCAAAAAGGTGAAATTTGTGTTGATAGTGTCAATATAAAGAGCATGACTTTGCAATCGTTACGCGCACAAATTGCAGTAGTATTACAAGATGTGTTTTTGTTTGCTGATACGATATTAAATAACATTACACTTAATAACGATACCGTTACGGAAGCTGAAGTGCAACAAGCAGCAAAAGATATTGGAATTCATGATTTTATAATGAGTTTGCCTAATGGTTATCATTATAATGTTAAAGAAAGAGGTGTGATGTTATCTTCAGGTCAACGTCAGTTAATATCATTTTTAAGAGCTTATGTTACTAATCCAAGTATTTTGGTGTTAGATGAAGCTACTTCTTCGGTAGATTCTTATTCTGAGCAATTAATACAAGATGCAACCGATAAAATTACTAAAGGTAGAACATCAATAGTTATTGCTCATAGGTTAGCAACCATTAAAAAAGCAGACAAAATCATTGTGATGGATGCTGGTAAAATTGTTGAAGAAGGTACACATAAAACGCTTCTTAAAAAAGAAAATGGATATTACAAAAACCTATACGAAGTGCAGTTTATGAAAGAAGAACTGGCTTAAGCACCTTGAGCAGCTTTTTGAGTTTCAATCATTTGTTGAAAATCACCATTTAAATACATTATAACAAACATTCCAATACTAAGGGCAATAAAGAAAAATATTAAAATAAAAATAAATAGTAAGCCTCTTAGTAGTAAATGTTTTAAACTCAGTCTATAAATTCTTTGTAAGCAATACGCTGAATATAATATCATTAACGGAAGCAAAAACAAGCTCATTACGCCATAAGTTATACCAAAAAAAGCGCCTATAATTACTATTGCTGCAGAAACAACAGATATTTGTGCTTGTATGTACATAAACACAACAACCATTTCGGTGTAGTTGAATTTTTTTAGTCCAATAAAAGTCAGTTTTGCAATTAACGCATAGATAGGTACATATAGCATCATAACAATAGATTGATACTCTTGTAAAAAACTCATGTTGCGTTGTTGCATTTCTTCTTGACCTTTTGGTGTTATTGCAGAAAAATCCATGATTTCAGGAAAAAACTTATTTAAAGCTAAAACGTAAAGACCACTAAGGGTTAATGCGACACCAAAAAAACTAATAGGGTTTACATAACGTTTTCTAACACCTTCAATATAACTTACAATAACAGCTTCGGGTTTTTTAAATAAGTCGATAATAGTACGTAGTAGCTTGTTGTCGTAATTAAAGAATGTTTCGCTAATGTGTTCAAATAAATTCTTAAAATTAAGTCTGTTTCTTATTACTTTTCCGCCACAAGCATTGCAATAATCGCTGTTTTCGGATAAAGTAATATTACAGTTTTTACAATTCATGCTTATGCGCCTTTTACTTTGTTAGCTGCATCAATTCCTTCTTTTATACCATTAATTATTATAGGAGATAATAGGATTAAAGAAATGATAGCGTATATAAAAAACATAACTAGCATATTGGCTAAAGTTTGCCAAAAACCAGCTCCAATAACTCGTTTAAATATATAGATGTAATAAATAACAGAGAGAAAAGAAATTAAAGAGCTTACTAAGTAATAATTAGCTCCAGCACATAAAAAAATGATGTTAAGCAATGCTGTAACAATAATAACCTGTGACGAATAATAAAGGTTAATAACTATATGTTCGGTGAAATTAAACTGTCTATAGTTGGTAAGGTAGTGAGCAGCCCAAGTAGCAAAAGCAGATATTGGAACAGTTATTATATAAATAATGTTTTGATAGTTTGAAACTTTTTGTTGTATGGTGGCTTGGTCCTTTAAAAAATCGGATGAGTTGGTGACACCATTATCAAACTTGTTTAAAAATGAAATGTCTTTAAACAAAACATCTTCAAAAAAAGTATTGAGTAAAAACACTTGAATACCAATAAGCGTAAGCGAAATAGCAAAATACTGTATAACATTAATGTACTTTTTTCTAGTGCCATTAATATAACTATTTATAACAGCCTCTGGTTTTTTGAATAGTAATATAAACGTTTGAAAAAGCTTATTGTCGTATTGAAAAAGATGTTCTTTTACTTCTGAAAAAATGTTGGATAGAGTGAGGCGGTTTCTAATAACTTTAGCACCACATTCAAAGCAATAATTTTGCTCTACTGCAAGGTTAGTATTACAGTTTTTGCAATTCATTTTATACCATATCTTTTTTAATCATTTCAGTTAGGTCTGCAGTGTCATTATACATCACAAACTCACCATTTTTAATATATGAAATTTGCCCAGTTTCTTCACTAACAACAATTGCTAAGGCATCGGTTTTTTCGGTAATTCCAATAGCTGCTCTATGTCTTAAACCAAAACGTTGCGGAATATTTTTCTCGTTATTTACAGGTAAAATAACACGAGTTGCTTTTACCACATTGTTTTCAATAATTATGGCTCCATCGTGCAGCGGACTGTTTTTAAAGAATATACTTTCAATAATGGCTTGAGTAACCGAGATATTCATATTGTCTCCAGTTCCTGTTAAAAAATCAAGATTATTATTGCGTTCTAAAACAATTAAAGCTCCAGTTTGAGTCGTTCCCATTTTGTTGCATGCAGCAATTATGGCATCAATATCTGTTTCAGTTTCAACTTCGGTTTTTAAGAACCGTATTTTACTAAAGAATTTTCGTTTACCACCTAAATTGGTTGATCCAACCATAAGCAGAAATTTCCGTATTTCGGGTTGAAATACTACTATTAAGGCTATAATTCCTACTTTCATAAACCCATCAAAAATATTATGAAGCATATTCATGTTGAGTAAATCGGTAAGTTTCCAAACGGAATAAATTACTATAATTCCTATAAAAATATTTATGGCAACAGTACCTTTTACTAGCTTATATACATAGTAGAGTAAAATAGCGACGAGAAACACGTCGATAAAGTCTATAAGCGTAAAATCCCAAAATTTGAATTTATCCAAGGTTAAGGTGTTTGTGTAAATGTAACAAAATATGATTAATAAATAAATTCGTTGTTATCTATTGTTATTGAATCTAGCTTTATGTTAGAAACAAGCGATTTAAAAGTGATGTAGTCTTGAATACTTAATTTTTCATCAAAGTTTAGCTTAATGCTAATTGTCTTGTTAGGGAATTGGTGTTTTAAGCTTGTAAGATGATTTTCAAACTCAGAATAATGTATTGTTTTAATACTTAATTCTTCATTTGTGTTAGTAATATGAATTTTTTTATCTAAACCTAACTTAAGATGTACAGTTGTAGTATTGTCTTTAGGAAGTTGAGACGTCTTTTTTTGTATGCCAACTGAAGATTCTTCCCAATAGACCACATCAGTAAACTCTATAAACCCTAAGTTTTTAATGCTAGTATCATTGCAACTATAATAGTTTTTAGCATTTTCATTTTTATGCATTTCAGCATTTCTTTTTTTGTCTTGTAAAAATTTTATTTTTGGTATAGCTTGTTCTAGTGTTAATCGCTTATCAACATTAACCAGCCAATTGGTGGTGCTAATTAAGTTTTTTCGGTTGAGTTCTAGACTATCTGGTTGGGTTTCATCGTAAAATAAATAGGCTGAGGATACATCATTTACTTCTGTAATTTTTGCCTTATTAATTTCCGGCAGCAAAACAACTTTGTCTTTTCCGCAGGATAAGCATAAAGCAGTTAGTATTACTATATAAAATTTGATTTTCATTAGTGTAATAGATTTGTAAGTTTTATACATTCCATAGCTTCCTTAACATCATGTACTCTTAAAATAGTTGCTCCTTTTTGTAAGGCAACAGTATTTAAAACTGTTGTGCCATTTAAAGCTTCTTTTGGAGTATTGTTTAAGGTTTTGTAAATCATCGATTTTCTAGACACTCCAGCCAATAATGGTAATTCAAGCATTTTAAAAAGGTCGAGTTTGTTCAGTAGCTCAAAGTTTTGTTCGGTAGTTTTGGCAAAACCAAAACCAGGATCTACAATAATATCAATAATACCAAGAGCTCTTGCGGCAGTTATTCTTTCAGAAAAGTAAAATAAAATATCTTTTACCAAATCATCATAGCTTGTATATTGTTGCATAGTTTGAGGTGTACCTCTCATGTGCATCATAATATATGGAACTTGCAATTGGGCAATGGTTTTAAGCATATCTTGATCCAATAAGCCTGCTGAAATATCGTTTATCAAGGCAGCTCCAGAGTTGATAGCATGTTTAGCAACGGCACTTCTAAAGGTGTCAACCGAAATTAAAACATCAGGAAATTCTTTTAAAGTTAGTTCAATAATTGGAAGTATGCGTTTTAACTCTTCGGTTTCAGAAACATGTTCAGCATTAGGTCTTGAGCTGTAAGCACCAATATCTATAAACCTTGCTCCATCTTTAAGCATTACATATATTTGAGAGAGTAGCTCACTTTCGTTTTTGTATTTTCCACCATCATAAAACGAATCTGGAGTTACATTTAAAATACCCATTACTTGAGGTATGCTTAAATCTATAAGTTGCCCTTTGCAATTAATAGTCATAAATAAGAATTTGAAGTGTTAATAGTAGCAAACTTTAAAGGCTAAACTTTGAACTTTAAACTTTTTTATGCGAAATTTACGGAAAATTAAATGTTTTAAATGCAAGATACCTCAAAACAGTACGACGACGTTATAAAAACATGCCGAGACTTATTTGTTAATAAAATGAAAGACTACGGAAGTGCATGGAGAATATTAAGATTACCGTCGTTAACCGACCAAATTTTTATAAAAGCGCAACGTATTAGAAGTCTTCAGCAAAAAGACATACGAAAAGTTGATGAAGGCGAAACTAGTGAGTTTATAGGTATAATAAACTATTGCATTATGGCGCTTATACAGTTAGACAAAGGTGTTGTAGAACAGCCAGATCTATCGGTCGAAGAAGCTACTGAATTGTATGATGAAAAAATAGGCATTACCAAGCAATTAATGATGGATAAAAACCACGATTATGGTGAAGCTTGGAGAGAAATGCGCGTAAGTTCATTAACCGATTTAATTTTACAAAAACTATTGCGCGTAAAACAAATTGAAGATAACGCAGGAAAAACACTGGTTAGCGAAGGTATAGATGCTAATTATCAAGATATGATAAACTACGCTGTTTTTGCAATGATTCACTTAAAAGAATAACACATGAAATTTATAGTAAACGTTAGTAGATTGCTTGTTGGAGCACTTTTTATATTCTCAGGTTTTATAAAACTTAACGATCCGTTAGGGTTTTCGTATAAACTCCAAGAGTATTTTAGTTATGACGTACTTAATATTCCTTTTTTAGAGCCTTATGCTTTAGGGATTTCCATTTTTGTGGTCATTTTTGAAGTAGTTTTAGGTATATTTTTACTCATAGGTTACAAACCTAAGTTTACAGTTTGGAGCCTTCTGGCAATGATTGTGTTCTTCACATTTTTAACCTTTTATGCAGCCTATTTTGATAAAGTAAAAGACTGTGGTTGCTTTGGTGATTTCTTAAAACTTACACCTTGGGAATCGTTTACCAAAGATGTTATTCTGCTAGTGCTTATTTTAATCCTGTTTTTTGGAGTAAAACATATCAAACCAATTTTTGGAAAATTAGGACTAACCGTTGCATCGCTATTAAGTTTTATAGCATGTTTATGGTTTGCTTACCATGTGTTAATGCATTTACCTGTATTTGATTTTAGAGCCTACAAAATAGGAAGCAACATACAAGATAATATGACAATTCCTGAAGGCGCTAAAAAACCAGTTATGGAATGGACATGGTTATTTGATGTCAATGGTGAAGAAAAAGAATTTGTGACTAATGGGTCTTATCCAACAGTTGAAGGAAAACTTATAAGTTATGAAACCAAGGTTATTGAAAAAGGATATGAACCTTCAATATTGGATTTCTCTATAGAGTCTGACGACGAAGATTTAACCACTCAATTTCTTGAAGAAGACCACCTTGTAATGATAACGAGTTATAGCTTAGAGTCTGCTGAAGTTGATGGACTTAAAAAACTTAAAGCAGTGTCAGATAAAGCTATTGAAAACGGTTACACTGTTATCGGGCTTTCAGCATCTGGAAACGATGTAAAAGCACAAATTAAAAAGGATTACGACTTAAATTTCGATTTCTATTTGTGTGATGAAAAAGTGCTAAAAACTATTGTGCGTTCTAATCCTGGAGTATTGGTATTAGAAAAAGGAACTGTACTTCAAAAAGAACATTGGAATGATATTGAAGATATTGAGTTGCCAAAGGTTGAGCGTAAGCAGGAAGTTATTAAAGATGATGGAACAGTATACTTAATTGATGGCGAAATATCAACCAAAGAAGAAGTAGAAGCTTTAACTAAAGATGATATTGAAGCAATGTATGTTCTAAAGGAAAGAAACGAAGGCGATGTTTTGGATTCAATCAATGCAGCAAATAAAACCAACTATACATCATTTGTTGAAGCTGTTTTAAAAAAGGAATAATCTGATAAGCTATTTCCTAAATAAAGCCTTTTATGCAATACTTACCTTATTAGGAGTAGTTACGGTAATCTTTTTTCTGTTTAATGTCTTACCAGGAGATCCTGCTCAAATGATGTTAGGACAAAACGAAGACAGCAAGCAGCTAGCAATTGTTAAAGCAAAATATGGTTTCGATAAACCCATAGGAACCCAGTATTTGTATTACCTTAATGATTTGTCACCTTTGTCTTTTCATTCAACTTCAAAAAGTGATTACACGTATTTAAGAAACGGAAAATACACAGCTTCAAAGCTATTCACTATTGGTAATACTACAACGGTTTTAAAATTTCCTTACCTAAGAGAATCGTTTACCAAACAAGGAAAAAAGGTGACACAAGTAATTGGAGAAACGCTTCCTAATACCTTTGTGTTGGCTGTTTCTGCTATTGTAATTGCAATAGTTTTAGGGATTATTTTCGGGATTATATCAGCATTGTACAAAGACACCTGGATTGATAAAATTATTCAAATTCTAAGCACATTAGGAATGAGTGTACCTTCCTTTTTTAGCGCAATACTCTTTGCGTGGTTATTTGGGTTTGTACTTCATAAATACACTAATCTTGAAATGACAGGCAGCCTTTATGAGTTAGATGATTTTGGTGAGCGTATGCATATTAAATGGAAAAACCTTATTCTACCAGCTATTGTATTAGGAATTCGTCCACTAGCAGTAGTAATACAACTTATGAGAAACTCGCTATTAGAAGTCTTTAATCAAGATTACATAAGAACAGCTAGAGCAAAAGGACTAAACGAATTTCAGGTTATAAAACGTCATACTATAAAAAACGCATTAAATCCCGTGGTTACTGCAATTTCAGGGTGGTTTGCATCTATGCTAGCAGGAGCTGTTTTTGTAGAATATATTTTTGGATGGAATGGACTCGGAAAGGAAATCGTGAATGCATTAAATACTTTAGATTTACCAGTAATTATGGGAGCTGTATTAGTTATTGCAATTGTATTTGTAAGTATTAATATTTTAGTCGACATAATCTACACATGGTTAGATCCTAAAGTAAAATTGCAATAAAAATGAAAAAAATGAACATTCTATTAGTAGCACTAATTAGCTTTTTAAGCTGTAGTAAAGACACTCCAACTCAATTTTCGCAAGACGCCTTAAATGATACATTTGTAACCTTAAGCGGAGAAACAATACTATTTAATGAAATACTTACCAAGCACAAAGGTAAAACCATATTAATTGATGTTTGGGCATCTTGGTGTAAAGATTGTATAAAAGGCATGCCAAAAGTTAAAACTTTACAAGAAAATAATACTGATGTTGTCTATGTCTTTTTATCTTTGGACAAGAGTATGGATAGCTGGAAGAGAGGAATAGATAAATATCAGGTTGAAGGCGACCATTATTTTATGCAATCAGGTTGGAAAGGTGACTTTGGAACTTTTATTGACTTAGATTGGATTCCAAGATATATGGTAGTTGATGAAACAGGAACAATCAAACTCTTTAAAGCAGTGAAAGCCGACGATAGTAAACTTATAAATGCATTAAAATGAGAAAAAAAATAGTAGCAGGTAACTGGAAAATGAATAACGATTTATCGTTAACAGAAGGATTAATAACCGATTTAAAATCGCAATCAAAAACATCTGATGCGCAAGTGATGGTTGCTCCTACGTTTACCAATCTGTGGCCTGCTTTTCAGTCATTAAGAGAAACCGATATTGAAGTTGTAGCGCAAAACATGCACTTTGCTGAAAATGGTGCCTACACAGGAGAAATAAGTGCAAGCATGCTAAAAAGTGTTGGAGTTAAAACAGTAATACTAGGTCATAGTGAGCGTCGTGCATATTTTAATGAAACCGATGAGCTTTTGGCTAAAAAAGTTGATGCTGCTTTAAACAATGAAATGACTGTTATTTTTTGTTTTGGTGAAGAGCTAGATGATAGAAAATCTGGTAATCATGAGCATGTGGTTGAAAGCCAAATTAAAAATGCTTTGTTTCATTTAGAAGCGTCTGTATTTAGTAATATAATATTAGCTTACGAACCTGTTTGGGCTATTGGTACAGGAGAAACTGCGTCACCAGAACAAGCTCAAGACTTGCACGCATTTATTAGAACAACATTGGCTAATAAGTATGGCAGTGAAATAGCTGATAGTGTTCCAATATTATATGGAGGAAGTGTAAAGCCTAATAATGCTAAAGAAATTTTCTCGAAACCAGATGTTGATGGAGGGTTAATAGGTGGAGCATCACTAAAAGCAGAAGACTTTTTTGCGATAGTTAATGCATTCTAATTAAGAAATAATATAAAAAAAACGGTCTTAAAATTTTAAGACCGTTTTTTTTATATTCCTATTTCAACCTGAAAGCGCAAGTACCAATTATTAGCGCTGCTAGAATCGAAATAGCTTAAATCGCTATTGGTAACTTCGGCTTGCAGTTTTAAAGCGTGTTCCCAAATGTATTTAGTTACACCCAAACTGTATTGATTGGTTTGTGGAGTTAAGGCTTCAATATCTTCATGAGGTTTTTGATACGAATATCTACCTATAAGTTCGTAGTTGTTTTCAAAAACATAACTCAATTGCGCATCAAATCCATGGCCAACAAAAACGTATCTAGTGTCAGTATTGTCTTCAGGGTTTACCGTTATAGGGTTGTTAGTTGTTCTATTCATATAAGCTGTTTGAAACGCCCAACCATTATACTTTAAAATCGCGTCTAAAAGAACAGATTGCATATCGCGTTGCTCAAATAAATCGTCACCTAGAGTGCCTCTGGTTCGTCTTGCTTTTTCATTATAATGATACACACCAGATAACATTAGTTTAGGTGTAGCTTCTCGCTTGATATCACCTTCAAAAAGAGTTCCGTTGTTTTTAAATGCACCAAAAGGAAACAATTCTAATCGACCTGTAAATGCTAATCCATTGTCAGGGTTTTTGGTCCAGTTTCTACCTTCACCTGTACTAATTGCTGTTTTAACATTGTATGAAAACTGATTTTGTAATTCGTTTAAATAATACACTTGTAAACCAAAATCCCTATCAATATTAAAACGAGCGTTGTTGATAGAACGATCTGTAAGTTGTAAAGCTCCCGAAGAGTTAATACGTTGTCTGTTACCAGGTAATTTTGTTTGACCAAAACCAATGTTCCAGTGATTATCTGGTCTATAAAACACAATAGCATCTCTTATAATGTTGAGGTTTTCACCATCTTCAATAGCTCCAACATCGTTTGGAGAAAACGATAACTGAATCACATAAATTATTTTTGGGTCACCAACATAACCGTCAAAACGTAAACGTAAACGTCTTATCATGGCTTCATAAGCAGGATCTTCGTCTTCGTTGTTTAAATACGTTAAACGATTTTGCATTCTAAATCTAATATTCAACTTAAAAATACTATCAGGAGAGGTAATACCTAGTCCTTTTCCGTAGCTATAATAAGGAAGTGCAGAAAGTTTAATATCGTTATTGTCTTGAGCATTTGTTATTGTACAAAAGCAAAAAAAACATAAAGCAATAATGAGTTTGTTCATTTTAAAATCAATTTAGCTACAAAAGTAAGAGTAACTAAATTAAGGATTAGTAAATTTGCAAAAAAAAAAGATGTCAAATACAATATACATAGGCTATTACTTTAAAGTACAACCGTTGCAACCAGCTGTAGAAATTTTGATTGCTGAATTAGGTTATGCTGGTTTTGAAAGTTTTGTTGAAACAGAAGAAGGTGTTACAGCGTACATTCAAAAAGAGGAGTGGAGTGAAACTATTCTTGATGATATACAAATCTTAAACTCTAATGAGTTTGAAATTTCTTTTTCGTTTGAAGACATTGAGCAAACCAATTGGAATGAAGAATGGGAAAAAAACTTCACACCAATAGTTGTAGATGAGAAATGTTCGGTACGTGCGCCTTTTCATGACAAACCAAATACAGAGTACGATATAATTATTGAACCAAAAATGAGTTTTGGTACTGGTCATCATGAAACCACACATATGATGATACAGTATATTCTTAATAATGATCTTAAAAATAAATCGGTTTTAGATATGGGTTGCGGAACAGGAGTTTTAGCGATTTTAGCTGAAATGAAAGGCGCAAAACCAATTGACGCCATAGACTATGATAACTGGTGTTATTTAAATAGTTTAGAAAATGTAGAACGTAATAATTGTGAGCATATTACAGTTTTTGAAGGAGATGCAAGCTTATTGGTAGATAAACATTATGATGTTATTATAGCTAATATAAATCGAAATATCCTTTTAAACGATTTAGACAAATATGTAGCTTGTTTGAACAAAAATGGTATGTTGCTCTTAAGTGGTTTTTATAAAGATGACATACCAGTTTTAGAGGCTGAATGTAATAAGCATATGTTAAAACTCGTTGAAACTTTGGAGAAAAACCATTGGGTTGCTCTAAAATTTTTAAATTAGTCTAAAAAAAGAAGAAGAATGGGAACTATAGAAAAAACATCAGAAGAAGTTCTTTTTAAAGAAGACACCCTAAGACAAAACGAAATTGTGCTTTACAATGACGATGTCAATACTTTTGACCATGTTATTGAAACTTTAATTTTTGCTTGTGATCATACTCCAGAACAAGCTGAGCAATGCTCTATTATAGTGCATTACAAAGGAAAGTGTACTGTAAAAACTGGTGATTACGACGATTTAAAACCACGCTGCTCTAAACTCTTGGAAGCAGGTTTAAGTGCCGAAATTGTTTAGTGAGGCAATTTGTCTTTTAAAACACCGTAAATGTAAGTTCCAAATATAGCAGCAGCTATAACTATAAGC
This sequence comes from Gaetbulibacter sp. PBL-D1, assembly GCF_050509525.1. Classification (NCBI taxonomy): domain Bacteria; kingdom Pseudomonadati; phylum Bacteroidota; class Flavobacteriia; order Flavobacteriales; family Flavobacteriaceae; genus Gaetbulibacter; species Gaetbulibacter sp. PBL-D1. The sequence continues at coordinate 22,716 of NZ_JBNWKB010000006.1, forward strand.
ATGCTAAAAACACCTGTACCAACCAAAATATACATTGGTCCAGGGCACGCTCCAGAAAGTGCCCAACCTAGTCCAAATATTGAACCACCTACAATGTAACGTGTTAATCCCATATCCTTTTTAGGGACATTAACTTGAGTGCCTTCAATATTTTTTAGTTTTAAAATCTTAGCTAGTTGTAGCAGTAAAATACCAGTTACTACAGCGCTTCCTATAATTCCGTACATGTGAAACGATTCAAATTTGAACATTTCATAAATGCGATACCATGATACAGCTTCAGACTTTACTAAAACAATTCCGAAGAAGATACCTACTAATAAAAATTTTAAATACTTCATACTAACCAAAAATTAAAGGAAACAATAAGTGAATCATTACTAAGCCACCAATAAAAAAGCCTATAACTGCAATAAGAGAAGGTAATTGTAAGCTACTTATACCTGTTATGGCATGACCAGAGGTACAACCTCCAGCATAGCGAGTACCAAAACCAACTAAAAAACCACCAAAAATTAAAATGGCTAAATTTTTAATGGTGAAAATAGAGTCTAAACTATAGAGTTCTGGTGGTAACAGTGATTTACCAACGTTATTAAACCCTAAAGCATTAAGGCTTTCAATAGTTTTTGGGTTTAGGTCAATATTAGTAGGTTCTGACAAATAAAATTGAGCGATAAAACCACCAATGACAGCACCTAATACTACAATAAGATTCCATTTGTAGTCTCTCCAGTTTATATTAAAAAAAGACACTTTTTTTCTTGCACCACCAATGGCACAAAATGTTCTTAAGTTTGACGACATCCCAAATGTTTTTCCAAAGTAAATAAGTGTAAACATTACTAATGCTATCAAAGGACCAGTAACATACCAAGGCCAAGGTTGTAAAATATAGTCTATCATAAATTTATTTTTTGCAAAGTTACTTTTAAGTCAATTATCGTTGTGTGATAAATGTTACTTAGAAGTCTAAAACTTCTATTTTATTTCTACTGAGTTTTATTTTGTTATCATTTTCTAGTTGTTTCAATAGTCTAGAAATTACAACTCTAGAGGTGTGAAGGTCTTCTGCAATATTTTGATGGGTTTTGCTAATTGTTGTAGATGCATTTAGTTTTACTTGGTCAATTAAGTATTTAAATAAACGCTCATCCATTTTCATAAAAGCAAGGGTATCGATAGTTTCCAGCATTTCATTAAAGCGTATTTGATAGCTTTGAAGAATAAAGTTTCTCCAGCTAGTATTATTATTAAACCATTCACTCATTTTTTCATTAGGAATCATTATAACTGTAGAGGTTTTGTCAGCAACAGCTCGTATTTTACTTTTTGATTTAGCCATACAACAGGTAAGAGACATTGCACAGGTATCTCCAGTTTCGAGAACGTATAATAAAAGTTCGTTACCATTGTTGTCCTCTCTAAATACTTTAATGTTGCCTTCAAGCAATAGAGGAACGTGTGTGAGTTCTTGATCAATATCCATAATAATGTCATTAGCTTCAAACGTTTTTAATACACCATTCTTGGTTATGCTATTTACCAATTGTTCGTCAAAATTGTAATGAAAAGGCGCTAAAATTTCTTTTTGTATCATACATCAAAAATAAGGAAATACATTTTTGAAATAATTGTTTGGAAGTTTTTTAATAAAAGTATTATATTTGCACCCACTTTAAAACGGCCTCGTGGCGCAACTGAATAGCGCATCTGATTACGGCTCAGAAGGTTACAGGTTTGAATCCTGTCGAGGTCACTAGATAAAATCCTTATTCATTTGAAAATAATGAGTTAGGATTTTTTGTTTTTACTTTATTAATTTTATTTGTTTGTTAATTAGTACAGCAAATTTATCTTACAGTTTTTACATAAGATAAGATTATCTACTTAAGATTTATATACTGTTTGTACAGCATTTATCGGTTTTACACAGGCAGTATTTTAAATTATAAATATGTAACACTGCTAAAGAAACAGAAGAGATATGCATTAAGCTTTCAGGTAATGAAATCCACAATAGTCTTTCATTTATTATTAAAAAAAATAAACAAGACCAATTAATCCATAACAAAGGCTTCATGAAAGGCTTTGATGTGTTTTGAGTAGAACGTTTTACTGCTATTAATGAAATAGCAAGAAAGACAAAATCTAAACTTTTCCACCAAAAAGGACTTGAAGCACAACCTCCAACAGCACAAGAGTGTACTATGAAGAGCAAAGGTGTGGCAATACAATGGAGTAAACATAGCGTACTTGCAAGCGCTCCAACTGTATCTGGTTTTTGTAAAATAATTTTCACTTAATATAATTATTAATGCAACTAGGTTGCAAATGTAATTTTATTATTTGGTTTTACAACATAGTTGTGATAACTTTGAGTTATGGCAATAATAAGAAAGACCAAATCAGTAGAAGCGCTTTTAACCTTATTTAATAAAGCTGAGAATGCAATGTCAGTTGTAGAGTTGGTAAAACAACTAGAAAAAGAAATGAATAAAACAACTGTTTATCGTATTTTGGACCGTTTAGAAGAGAGTGGGCATTTACACTCATTTATAGGTAAAGATGGATTAACGTGGTATGCCAAATGTAAAGATTGTGATGAAGCTCATCACCATGATGCGCATCCTCATTTTCAATGTTTAAATTGTGGTAAGGTAGAATGCTTGTCAGTTGATGTTTCTATTCCAAAAATACCTAAGCGCGAAGTAGTTGTCTCTCATGTTTTAATTCAAGGAAAATGTGAGTCTTGTGTTAAATAATATAATATTTATAAAAATAAAAAGCAGCTATAAAATAGCTGCTTTTTTTATATTATCAATGAGTGTTTACTTTTATTCAACAATGCTTAACTCATCAACAATGTGACTTGATTTTGCGTATTTGTCTATTAACCATAGTACAAACCTTATATCAACATTAATAGTTCTTTGTAGGTTTGAATCAAAAATAACATCTCCAGCCATAGCTTCAATGTTTCCGTCAAAGGCTAAACCAATTAATTCTCCTTTTCCATTTAGTACTGGAGAACCAGAGTTTCCTCCTGTAATATCATTATCTGATAAGAAGTTTACAGGCAATTCACCTTTACTGTTTGCGTATCTTCCGTAGTCTTTTTTATTGTAAATATCTAGTATGCCTTGAGGTAAATCAAACTCATCATCATTAGGCTTATATTTATTGATTAAGCCTTTAAAAGTTGTGTAGTTATTTACAGCAGCATCGTTTCTTGGATCTTTAGGTAAGGCTCTTACTTTACCATAAGATAGACGTAATGTAGAGTTAGCATCTGGATATTTTATATTACTTAATTCAGATTTTCTTAACCCATCAACCAACAATCTAAAAGATTTTTGGTAGTCTTCTAGTGGTTGTTTTATATGTTCAGGTTGTTCTCTGTATTTTTCTAATAAACCTGATGAAAGTTTATAAAGAGGATCGTTAGCTAGTAAATTAGCATCAGGATATTTTAAAAACGCTTCTGCGCGTTCTTTTGATGAAAATAAACTTAACTTAAAGATTGTGTCAATAAACGAATTAAAATCATTGCTTTCAGAAACATTTAATACTACTTCTGGTAAGTCGTAATTAGATTTAGAAGTATAAAGTTCTAATTGAGCTGCTAACATTTCTTTTTCTAAAGGAAGGTGAAAATCTTTATAAGAATTCTCAATGAATTTAGTTAATTCAGGTAATAATTCTTTACGTTTTGCTTCATTAGCTTCAATATAAGCTTCAAACCCTTTTCCTATACGATAAGGTAACATTGAAAACGTACTAGAACGTAACATTATTCTAAGGTAATTGTCATGTTTAGCTTTTTCGTTTGTTAAGTTGTAGTAGTTGTTTATGTTACTAATTACATCTCCATAGGTTTCTTTATTAGGTTTTTTGTTAGCCCATTTATCAAACTTTTTCTCTACCTTTCGTTTAGTTTCAGCAGTTTTATGAGCTGTTAAGGCATCAATCATTCCTTGTCTATTTTTCCAATAGTTTGCTATGCCTGCATATTTAGAGGCGTACATTAAATTTATGGACTCATCTTTATCCATATATTTTTTCATAACGTCCATACTAAGCTTTGAACCTTCAACCCAAGCAGGATAAGCATAATTAACATTTTGCTCAATACCTTCTGCAGGCATCCAACGGTTAGTTCTTCCTGGATAACCTAAAATCATTGCAAAATCATTTTCTTCAACACCTGAAATATTTACAGGTAAGTGATATTTTGATTTTAAAGGAACGTTACTAGTTGAATATTGAGCAGGATTACCATTAGCATCAGCATATACTCTAAAAATAGAGAAATCTCCTGTATGACGAGGCCACTCCCAGTTATCAGTGTCTCCACCAAATTTTCCTATTTTGTCAGATGGTGTTCCTACTAGTCTTACGTCAGTATAATCTTCATAAACGAAGTAGTAATATTCGTTACCTTGAAAAAACGAACGAACAGAAACGGTGTATTTGCCCCCTTCGTTATTTTCTTGCTCAATTTTTGCAATTTCTTTGTTAATGGCAGCTTCACGCTCTTCTTCGGTCATTGAATCGTTAACTTGAGACAATATACGGTTTGAAACGTCATCCATTCTAACAAAAAACCTCACGTATAAGCGTTCAGGTTTTAATTCTTCTGAAAGTGATTTTGCCCAAAACCCATTTTTTAAGTGGTTTTGTTCTGCAGTTGATAATTCAGCAATTGCATTGTAACCACAGTGGTGGTTAGTTAAAACCAGTCCGTTTTCAGAAATAATACTTGCAGTACAACCACCATTAAATTGTACAATGGCATCTTTAAGGCTTTGGTTGTTGATGCTATAAATTTCTTCGGCAGTTAACTGAAGTCCCATTTTTTGCATATCGCGTTGATTTAATCTGTCGATATGCATTAAAAACCACATGCCTTCATTTGCAAAAAATGAAGTAGGTAAAGAAATTAAAAATGCAATAAGAATTAATTTAGTTTTTTTCATTATGTAATTAAGTGTTAATAATTTGTGTTTGGGCTTCGTTATAGTTCTAGGAAAAGAACTAGTTTGTAGATAAGTCGCTGAGTTGAAGCTTACACATTTTTTAATTGAAATTTATTTAATGCTACTTAGTAGCAAAATTAAGTATTTATTTATAAGCGCAACCATGTTGCTTTAAAAAAATAGTGATTTTATTTTTCTTTTTGAGTTTTGCAATTCACCTTGAGTATATTAATTATTTAATGCAACTAAGTTGCGTTAAGTAAAATTTAATCGTATTTTTGTTGTAAAGTTTTGTAACACAACTAAGCTTATTATGTTAAATTAATAACTATGAGTGTTACTGACTCTAATTATAGTTTTGCTTCATTTTACAATATGCATTGTAGGTGTGAGTTAAATGTAAATAATGACTAGAAGAGAAATAATTAAACTATTTGGAGTATCGGGTTTGGTGCTAGCGTTACCAAAACCTTTATCACTCTTTGCTAAATATAACAACATGGATAAAAATGAATTTGAAGTAATTATAATTGGTGGAAGCTATTCAGGGCTTTCGGCAGCAATGGCTTTAGGGCGTTCTTTAAGAAAAACCTTAATTATAGATTCTGGAAAACCTTGTAATAGGCAAACACCACACTCCCATAATTTCTTAACACAAGATGGTAGTACACCACAAGAGATTTCTACGATTGCTAAACAACAGGTTTTAAGCTATGACACTATAAGGTTTTATGAAGGATTGGCTATTAGTGGCAAGAAAATAGCTGAAGGTTATGAGGTTACTACTTCTAATCAAGATGTCTTTAGAGCAAAAAAACTTGTTTTTGCTTCAGGAATAAAAGACTTAATGCCTAATATAAAAGGGTTTTCAGAATGTTGGGGAATATCTGTAGTACATTGTCCTTATTGTCATGGGTACGAAATACGTAATAAAAAAACAGCAATTATAGCTAATGGTGAACGTGCTTTTCATATTGCTTCTTTGGTCAATAACTTAACAAAAGACATCACGATATTAACTTCTGGAAAAAAAGATTTTGATGACAATCAACTTCTTAAGCTCAAATCACATAATATAACAGTTATAGAAAATGAGGTTTTAGAGATTGAACACAAGGAAGGACAATTAGAGACTATCATTTTTAAAGATGGTAGTAAAGCACATTTTGAATGTGCTTATGCTTCTATTCCGTTTGAACAAAGCTCTAAAATACCCGAAGAATTAGGTTGTAAGCTAACTGAACATGGACATATTGAAGTTGATTTTATGCATAAAACAACCAAAGATGGAATTTTTGCTTGTGGTGATAATAGCTCAATGATGCGTTCTGTAGCTACAGCTGTTTATGGAGGAAATATTACTGGAGCAGTTATTAATAGTGAACTTACAAAAGAAAGTTTTTAGTATGGTGGAGGTGTTAATAACTAATGTAAGAACGGAAACCTTCTCAAACAAAATTTTAAAAATATTAGTTGATAAATTTCCAAGCTTAAAGTTTAATTTTGATTTAGAAGATTTTAATGAGCCATATCCTTGTGGGCACTCCGTTTTAAGAGTAGAAGGTAACCTTATTAAGATTAACTCTATTATTAAAATAGTTAAAAGTTATAATATAGAATGTCAGTTACTGGAAGATAGAATTTGTAGTTAGTGATAATGAATTAATTATTGGAACTTCTGTTTTATGTTTCATATACGTTTTAATTTCATTTTCTGAGTTTAATTAGTTTTTCTTGTTTTGTAGAGAAGCTTATTTCTTTTATTCAAACCTAGCGAAGTAAATACAAAAACTTACTGTGCACTTTTTACAATTCATATAAATAGGTAAATTAGTACCTTGTAAAAGGATTTATCTGTTGCTATGAATTTTTCCCAAATAATAAAGTATGTACTGCTTCTAGTGCTTTGTTTTCAAGCACAACTAGTTTCTGCACAATATTCACCTTATTTTCAAAATTATTCCCTTTCAGAGTATAATACTGGTAATCAAAACTGGGATGTTTCTAGAGCTGAAAATGGAAAACTTTATGTAGCTAATAATGATGGTTTGTTAGAGTATGATGGACTTGCTGAGAGCGAGTTTGCTAACAGATGATTTACCAGTGGTTATTGGTAAAATTTCAGACTCTTGGAATGATGACAAAGACGGAAAAGTTTGGGACTATGGAGAATTGGTGCAATATGCTCAAGAAAAATATGCCAAAACAGATAAAAATGCTGCCATCGTTAGGACTACTCGATATTACAAATATTCAGACCCTTGGCAGTATGATACCAATAGTTATATAGATTTTGGAAAACAGTTTGCTGACCAAATTTATAAATTGGATGTTAAATAGTAAATCTTGGTTATATAATTTAATAAATTTTAGCTTTTTACTGATTTAAATTATACTTGTTAAGTAATAATGAAATATATTTTAATTCTTCTAGTAGCAATTGTTTCATTTTCGGCTACATCTCAAGAGCTGAAAATTATGAGCTACAACATAAAATTAGATTACCCGAAAGAAGGTAAAAATAGTTGGGCTAACCGAAAGCCTTTTATGATGAATCAAATCAAGTTTTATGAGCCAGATGTTTTAGGTGTACAAGAAGCAATGCCAAATCAAATGAAGGATTTAGATGCTTTATTGATCAATTATAGTTTTGTGGGTGTTGGTCGTGATGATGGTAAAGATGAAGGTGAATATTCAGCAATATTTTACAGGAAGGATGACTTAAAAGTTTTAGAATCTTCAACATTTTGGTTGTCGCAAACACCAGATAGAGTAGGAATGGGTTGGGATGCAGTTTGTAATCGTGTATGTACCTATGCCTTGTTTCAACATAAAACTACCAAGAAGAAATTTTGGGCATTTAATACGCATTTTGATCATGTAGGTAAGGAAGCACGTTCAAAAAGCGCTGTTTTAATTTTAGATAAAATTAAAAGCTTAAATACAGAAAATCACCCTGTGTTTTTAACTGGCGATTTTAATATGGAACCTAATCACGAAAGTGTTGATTATATTACGCAAACTTTAAAAGATTCTAAAATAGTTTCAGAATTAGATTTTGGACCTGAAGGGACATTTAATGGATTTCATTTTGACCAACCTGTAACGAGAAGAATTGATTATGTTTTCGTTTCATTTGACGTTAAAATAAACAAATACGCAGTGTTAAGTGATAATTGGAATATGCAATACCCTTCAGATCATTTACCAGTATATGTATTAGCTGAAATAAAATTACCCTAAAGCATTTTTTGTAACATAAGCTCTCCAAGCAATAATTGCTAATTGGAGTTTACTGGCTTTGGTAATGTCGAGTTTTCGCTTAGTGAAGCTTGGTAGTAAAGCTTTGTTAACTGTTGCCAAGCTTTTGAAGACTTGCTTTTTCATTTAGCAAAAATAGTAAAACTTATTCTAGAACTAAGTTTTATATTTTTGTTAGGGTTGTACTTAACTGAAAATAATATCAATTAAAATTTTAGCAATTGTCATCATAATTTCTTGGTTTTTGGTTGTTAAAAATTCTTTGTTTTTTTGATTGAGTTTTCAATATATATTTTTAGAAATCTATCCTCCAAGTGTTTTAATGAAAATCGATGAAATTAACTTCTAATTGATAAGTAAAAAAATCATATATGTTTCAATTTATATGTGACTTGTCTTAAATGAAGTTTTATATTGTAATTTTTAAATAGTTTTTTGTTTTAAATTGTAATAATTGTAGGGCTTTTTTGAAGGTGAAAAATAAAACCAAGGGGATTTTGGTTATAAAAAGGCTGTTTTTTTAGCTTTTCATCTTTTTGAGTTAGTTAAAGTATAAATACGAACCAATAAAGATAGATGTAGTTTTTAGCTCATTTTATGTTAAAATTAATGATTTGGTAAACCTCAAAATGTATTCTAGTTAAATTGATGCGTACATTTGCAAAAACTCCCTAATATGAAAAAAAAATTACTAGCAGTCATTTTACTTTTTTTTGCATGTACAACATTATTTAGTCAAGTTGTGATTAATGAGTTGGACTGTGATACACCAGGAATAGATGACCAAGAGTTTATTGAGTTAAAGTCTGATACACCAAACTTTTCTTTAGACGGTTATGTTTTGGTGTTTTTTAATGGTTCTTCTTCTGGAGGAGATTCTAGTTATATGACTATTGATTTAGATGGTGCAGTTACTGATGTTAATGGCTTATTGTTAATAGGTAGTAGTACTGTAACTCCTTTTCCTCAATTCTTAATTTCACCTAATGTTATTCAAAATGGAGCTGATGCAGTTGCGATTTATTTAGGAGACGATACCGATTTTCCTGAAGGTACTCTAGCAACTCAAACCAATTTAATTGATGCGTTGGCTTATGATACTAATGATAGTGATGATACTAATTTAATGGCGCTTTTAGGTTTAACAGAACAGATTAGCGAAGGCGCATCAAACAATACAAATTCTATTCAAAGAAATGATGATGGCTCTTATACAGCAACAACACCAACTCCAAGAGCTTTAAATGAAGGTGGAGGAGTTGTGTTTAATGCGATTAGTATTTCAACTGCGCTAACACAGTATGGAGAAGGAGACACGTTTGATATCACTTTTACAGCGCAAGAAAACGTTACTGAAGATTTTCAGTTTGACTTTACTTTAAACAATGGAACTTTTGATACTTCAGATTTTACAGGAACCACAACTGTTACTATTCCAAATGGACAAAACGCTGTAACTACTACAATAACTATAGTTGACGATGCTATTGATGAAGGTGATGAAGAACTCTTAATTCGATTTTCAGGTCTAGAGCCTCCTTATATTCCATTTAATAATTTTATAAAAATTAGAGTTATTGATAATGATTTTACTGTTGCTCCTTTTGGGACTCCAATAAACCCAACCTATGGTGTTGTAGAAAGTACACAGCCTAGTGGATATTACAATAGTTTAGATGAGTTGTCTGATACAGCGTTAAGACAAGCGTTACAAGATATTATTGCTGAAGAAGGTGTGGTTAGAGCTCAAACGTATACTGATGTTATTGATATTTTAAAAGAAGCCGACCAAAACCCTGAAAACAGTAACCAAGTTTGGTTGGTGTATTTGGAACAAGGAAGAGCGAAATTAGATTTTCAAACCACTTCAAATAATGTAGGAACTTGGAATAGAGAACATACTTTTCCTAGGTCTAGAGGAGGGTTTGATAGTATTGAAGAAGATGAAGTTGGTGACGGAATTGATATATTTTGGAATACCACTGCAGATTCTCTTCGTCATGGAAACTCAGATGCTCATGCGCTACGAGCAGTTGATGGACCAGAAAATAGTAGTAGAGGAAACCAATTTTATGGAGAGTACAATGGACCTTCAGGAACTTTAGGCGGTTTTAAAGGAGATGTTGCAAGAAGCGTATTTTATATGGCTGTTAGATATAATGGTTTAGAAATTGTAAATGGTTTTCCAGAAGGATTGACAGGACAATTTGGGGACTTAGCTACGCTTTTAGATTGGCACAGAAATGATCCGCCTGACGATTTTGAAATGAACAGAAACAATGTGGTTTATCAATGGCAATTTAATAGAAATCCATTTATAGACCAACCTGATTTAGTGGAATACATTTGGGGAAATATGGTGGGGCAAGTTTGGAATCAAGAACTTGGAATTGACGATGTAGATGTTACTCAAATAAAGGTGTATCCTAATCCATCAAGTAAAGGTGTTTATCTTTCAGGAATTAATAATCCTGCAAGTGTCGAGGTGTTTGCTGTTGATGGTCGTAAGGTTTATACTGAAAGCATTTCAGGAGGGAATGCGTATTTGAATATTAATGTTTCTCCTGGTATGTATTTGCTTAACATAGTCTCAGAGGAACGAACAATTATCAAGAAAATTATAGTGGAATAACAAAAAAGCCCAAACTTAAGTTTGGGCTTTTTTGTTTGTATAAGGGTGTCTAGTTTTTCTTTGTAATGATAATGACAACACCATCTTTGGCTTTGTCTCCATATTTTTCTACTGCCTTTTCGCCTTTAAGAACTTCAACCTCTTTTATTGTTTTTGGATCAATGTTTTTCATTTCTTTTTTAGAGATTTCCTTTCCGTTCAAAATAAATAAAGGATTACCATTACTATAAACAAAAGAATTGTTGTTACCGTTTTCAGTAGCTATTATTTCAACATCTTTACCATCTTCATCAGTTAATACAATAGTTTTTACATCTTTTGTTACCCAAACATTGTCCTTATCGTTTTTAACAACAAAAACATTCTCTTCATTATCTGAGTCTTCGTTTAATTCTATAACTTGAACATTGTCATCATCGGTTTTAATTTCAATAACAGTATTGCTTTTTCCGTTGGTGGTTGTTTTAACGTTTTGTTTTACAATAACTTTTTTGTCAGCATGTACGTTATCATCATCTTTTGAAATGAAAACTACATTGTTGCCATTGTTTTGGCTGAATTTTACTTTACCATCATCAGATACAAAATGGATGTTTTTTAAGCTGTTTTCTACATGGCCAATTGCAACACTTTTACCGTCTTCGTCAAGTGCAATTTTAATATCTGCTATTGGTTCGTCTCCTTTTACATGATAGTTAGCATTTGAATTTTTGTATTCAATATCAATTTTAATGGCAGTTATTTCATTGCTTTTGTTGCGTTTTATGCCTTTAAATTTTACCGAAGCACCTTTGCTTTCCAGCTTAGATTTTAAATTGTCAAAATCAGCATCAGTGAAATCTTTAGTAATTAAAAATATTTCAGTATCTGCTAAAATAGATGTTGCGCTTTTAGCGGTTTTTGATTTTACAGTAGCTGCTTTTTTAGTTGATGTGCCTTTAGCAGTCGTAGTTATTGCTTTTGTTTGTTTTTGTGTTGTAGCAATTTTAGGTTGTTCAATATTGCCTAATCCTTCAACTGTAGCGTAATCAATTATTGGTGTTTCAATAGGAATTACTTTTTCGATATAAACTGTTTTAGTGTTGAAGCTCATTAAAAATAAAGCTAATGCTGGAAGTATCAATATGTATTTCCAAGCTCTTAATTTGTTCGATTTTGATTTGTGTAACATAACTATTCGTTTTTTGATTAATGAAGTATAAAAATTGTTGGCTAATGCCAATTGATTACTATTTGTGCTTGCTTTTACCAATAGCATTTGATAGCTTTTTTCACATGATGAAACATGCTGAGCTTCTTGGTCTGCAATAAATTCTAGGTTTTGCTGTAGCGCTTTTTTGTACAACCACATAAAAGGGTTGAACCAAAAGAGTATAGTAGCAAGATGGGTAATTATTATGTCAATTGAATGAAATTGTTTTGAATGCACTTTTTCATGATTAATAATATGTTTAAGCTCTTCAGGGTTAAAATGAGAAGGGTTGTAAACGATATAGTTGAAAAATGAAAAAGGAGCGATGCTTTTACTTGTTTTTATGTAATAATGATTTTCAATTTTTTCAAGGCTGTTCTTTTTTAATAAAGAGAATAAAGAGAATAATTCTATTCCAAACTTTAGTAACAATACTACAACTCCAATGCTGTAAGCTAATGGGAGTAGTTGCATGTAGTTAAAAGCTTGTTCGGTTTGTTGCGTTTCAACAATTTTTCCAACAGCAATAAAATTTTGAGCTACAGGAGTGTATTCAACATAAACAGGAATAACAATAAATGGAATAGCGATTGCTGTAAATAACCCTGTAATTAAAAACCAACGGTTAGATGTAAAGAAGGTTTCGCGTTGTAAGAATAGTTTGTAGCACAAATAAAAAAGTATAATAATGGCTGATGATTTTAATAGATATTCCATGATTAACTCTTGTTTTCAATTAAAGCAATAATCTCTTTAAGCTCATCAACGCTTATTTTTTCTTCTTTAGCAAAAAACGATACAACATTCTTGTATGAGTTGTTGAAATAGTTTTCAATTGCTGTGTTCATAAAACGCTTCTTGTAGGCTTCCTTAGAAATAATAGGGTAGTATTGATGTGTTTTACCATAAGCATTATAGCTCACATAGCCTTTTTCTTCAAGGTTTCTAATTATGGTTGACAGTGTGTTGTAATGAGGTTTATCGTCTTTTATTTCAGCAAGTACATCTTTAACGAAAGCTTTTTCAAGTTTCCAAAGTACATGCATAATCTCTTCTTCCTTATTGGTCAATTTTTGCATAATGGACTTTAATTTGATTGAATACTCAAACTTATAACTATTTTTCTAGTTATACAACTACAAATATAGTTTTTTAACGAAATTTTTAGTTTTTAGCACAGATTGAAACTAAATAGTATCTTCGCAAAAAAATAGTTTTTATGAGTGTAATTTGGGTTATTTTAGGGTTATTACTTTTAGTGGTAGGAGGTGAGTTTTTAGTACGCTCATCGGTTGCACTTTCATTTAAATTAAAATTATCCAAGCTTGTAATAGGTATGACGGTTGTGTCTTTCGCAACTTCAGCTCCAGAGCTATTAGTGAGTTTGCAAGCTGCTTTAGATGGTTCTTCAGATATTTCTTTAGGAAATGTTATTGGTTCAAATATTGCCAACATTGGTTTGGTTTTGGGTATAACCGCAATTATTTCTCCATTATTAGTAGATAAAGACTTTTACAGATTGAATTGGCCAATGATGATGCTAATGTCTGTGTTGCTTTATGTTTTTCTGAAAAATGATGATTACTTAAGCTTGATGGAAGGTGTGCTTTTTATTGTTATGCTTACAATATTCCTTGTTGTGCTTATTAAAGATTCTAGAAGAAAAACTAAAGTTAATTTAGATGAGGTCGACGATTCGCTTAAAGAAACATCCAATTTTAAAATCATACTTTGGTTATTAATAGGAGCTGCTGCATTGTATTTTGGTAGTGAGTGGTTGGTAAAAGGTGCAAAAGATTTAGCTTCAGCAGTTGGAGTAAGCGAGTATGCTATTTCGGTTACAGTTATTGCAATTGGTACAAGTGTTCCTGAGCTAGCAGCATCAGTTATCGCAGCACTTAAAAAGGAAAAAGCAATTTCTTTAGGAAACCTAATAGGTTCAAATATTTTCAATATTGCATCGGTTTTAGGGCTTACAGCTATTATAAAACCAATAGCTGTTAACCCAAACACGCCAGAAATTTTATCAACCAATATCTTTTGGATGATAGGTTTTGCAGCTGTATTAATTCCATTAGTGTTTTTACCTAAACGTTACGAACTAGGACGTTTAAAAGGCTTTTTGTTGTTTGGTGCGTATTTGATATTTATCTATTACGCAGTGGTATAAAAAACAAAAGCTTACAAATTAATGTAAGCTTTTGTGATTGTTTTTATGAACAAAACAAGATAATGTCTAATTAAACATTTGCCGACTTAACTGTTTTTACAATTCTACCAGCAATTTTGTAAGGGTCTCCATTAGAAGCAGGACGTCTATCTTCTAACCAGCCTTTCCAGCCTTTTTCAACAGTAATAATAGGTATTCTAATTGAAGCTCCTCTATCAGAAACTCCATAACTAAAATCAGTTATAGCTGCAGTTTCGTGCTTTCCTGTTAAACGTTGGTCGTTAAATTCACCATAAACTTCAATGTGTTCTTTAACAACAGGTCTGAAAGCTTCACATATTTTTTCATAAGTTTCCTTGCTGCCACAAGTTCTTAAAGTGGTATTAGAGAAATTGGCATGCATACCAGATCCATTCCAGTCCATATCTTTTCCTAATGGTTTTGGGTGGTATTCTATATAGTAACCATATTTTTCAGTTAATCTATCTAAAAGATAACGCGCAACCCATAATTCATCACCAGCTAATTTGGCACCTTTGGCAAATAACTGGAATTCCCATTGACCACAAGCAACTTCTTGGTTGATACCTTCAAAGTTTAAACCAGCAGCAATACATAAATCAGCGTGCTCTTCAACAAGCTGTCTACCATGAGTGTTTTTTCCACCAACTGAACAATAATACAATCCTTGAGGCGCAGGATAACCTCCTACAGGGAAACCTAAAGGTAATTGTGTTTTAGTGTCCATAATGAAATATTCTTGCTCAAATCCAAACCAAAAGTCATTATCATCGTCATCAATTGTAGCTCTTCCGTTAGATTCGTGAGGAGTACCATCTGCATTTAAAACTTCAGTCATTACTAAGTATCCATTTTTTCTTTCAGGATCAGGAAAAATTGCAACAGGCTTTAATAAGCAGTCAGAAGATCCACCTTCTGCTTGTCGTGTTGAACTTCCGTCAAAAGACCAAATAGGACAGTCTTCTAGTTTACCGCTAAAGTCTTCTTCAATCTTTGTTTTACTTCTCATGTTTTGAGTAGGATAGTAACCATCCAGCCATATGTACTCAAGTTTAGATTTTGCCATTGTGTAAATAGTTTTTGTAATTAAGCTACAAATATAATTTTTTTGTTTTTAAGTGTTATTTTTGAGGGGTTAATTTATTAACAAGCGATATTTTTTTATTTACACCCTTAAATTTAAGGGGTGATTTTAATAAATAATCATTTTAAAGCGTCTTAATTGTTAAATTGTTAATAATCTAATGTTAATTCGCTTTTTTAAAATTCATCATAACTATAAGTTTGTACTTTATTAACAAACAAAAACATACGTTATGTCCACATTACGATTTCATGCGATAAAAGAATCATTAACAAGAAAACCTTTAGAGATTAAAGAAACAGAAAGACGTTCTGAAATCTTTGGAGCTAATGTTTTTAATGAGGTTTCAATGCGACAATACCTTACAAAAGAAGCTTACATGAGCGTTATGGATGCTATAAATAAAGGGACAAAAATAGATAGGGTTGTTGCTGACCATATTTCAACAGGAATGAAAGAGTGGGCAATTTCTAAAGGAGCAACGCATTATACACATTGGTTTCAGCCTTTAACAGGAACTACAGCCGAGAAACACGATGCTTTTTTTGAGCCATTAGGAGGAGGTCAAGCTATTGAAAAATTTGGAGGAGGTCAACTTGTACAGCAAGAACCAGATGCATCTAGTTTCCCTAATGGAGGAATAAGAAATACTTTTGAAGCAAGAGGTTACACCGCTTGGGATCCAACTTCGCCAGCATTTATTTATGGTACTACATTATGTATTCCAACAGTTTTTGTAGCATATACAGGTGAAGCTTTAGATTATAAAACACCATTGCTTAGAGCGCTTCAAGCAGTTGATAATGCAGCTGTAGATGTGTGTAAGTATTTTGATAAAAATGTGAAAAAAGTAAATGCGTCTTTAGGTTGGGAGCAGGAATACTTTTTAATAGATAGTGGTTTGGCAGCTTCCAGACCAGATATTGTTTTAACAGGAAGAACTTTATTAGGTCACTCTTCGGCCAAAGGACAGCAGTTAGACGATCATTATTTTGGTACAATACCTAATAGAGCTATGGCGTATATGCGCGATTTAGAACACGAGTGTATGTTGTTGGGAATTCCTGTAAAAACTAGACATAATGAGGTGGCACCAAATCAGTTTGAGTTGGCACCAATATATGATGAAGCTAATCTTGCAGTAGACCATAATTCATTATTAATGGATGTAATGGGTAAGATTGCCGAACGTCATAATTTTAAGGTGTTGCTGCATGAAAAACCTTTTGCAGGAGTGAATGGATCAGGTAAACATAACAACTGGAGTTTAGGAACAGATACAGGAGTTAACTTATTAAGTCCAGGAAAAACACCAATGAGTAATCTTCAGTTTTTAACCTTTTTTATCAATACTATAAAAGCAGTTAATGATAATGAGGAGTTGTTAAGAGCAGCAATAGCTTCAGCAAGTAACGATCATAGGTTAGGAGCAAACGAAGCTCCACCAGCAATTATTTCGGTATTTATTGGTGAGCAATTAACTAAAGTACTTAGTGAACTAGAAAATGTAACCGATGGAAAATTGTCTCCAGAAGAAAAAACGGACCTTAAACTAAACGTGGTTGGGAAAATTCCTGAGATTTTATTGGATAATACTGATAGAAATAGAACTTCATCATTTGCTTTTACAGGTAATAAGTTTGAGTTTAGAGCTGTAGGTTCTAAAGCGAATTGTGCAAATCCAATGACCACGCTCAATGCTATTATGGCAAAACAGTTAATAGAGTTTAAAAAAGAAGTAGACGCACTTATAGATAAGAAAAACCTTAAAAAAGACGAGGCTGTATTTAATATTCTTAGAGAGTATATTAAAAAATCAAAAAACATATTATTTGAAGGTAATGGTTACAGTGATGAATGGGAAAAGGAAGCTAAGAAAAGAGGTTTAAGTAATAATAAAACCACTCCTGAAGCATTAAAAGCTAAAGTAACCAAAAAGGCAATCGACCTTTTTGAGGAGTTAGGTATTATGAACAAAGTAGAGTCTGAAGCACGATATGAAATTGAAATGGAAGAGTATATTATGCGTATTCAAATTGAAGGTCGCGTATTAGGAGATATAGCTCGAAATCATGTGGTTCCTACTGCTGTAAGATATCAAAATATCTTGATTGATAATGTAAAAGGGTTAAAAGAAATTTATGGAACAAGCTATAAAAAGTTAGCTCAAGAACAGTTGAATTTAATAGAAGAAATTTCTGGGCACATTGCATCTATAAATTCTAATGTTACAAAAATGACAGAGGAACGTAAAACCTCAAATAAAATTGAAGATATAGAAAAGAAAGCACATGCTTACTGTAATAAAGTTAAACCATTATTTGATGATATAAGATACCATTGCGATAAGTTAGAATTACTTGTTGACGATGAGCTTTGGCCACTTACAAAATACAGAGAGCTACTTTTTACTAAGTAGTAAATACTGTGTTTGTGGCTCTTTTCTGTAAAAATTGATAAGTAGGTATACGTACATGAAAATGAGTAGAATAGCATTTCAACGCTAAATTTTACTAATAATCGATTATTTGGTTAAACATAGTCAGGTCAGCTACTTAATTTAGTAAGTTTGTGACGCTATTAATCAATTATTTGTAAAATGAAGAAGTTACTATTAAGTGTGGCTGCTTTGATGTTTGCTACATTATTATTTTCTCAAGATGATTCTAATGTAGAGAATGACGAATTAACACATGACACAAGTGTTGTTAAGACAGAAATGAAAATAACGAAAGAGTCATAATATTCTTTCGTAAATACTTAACTGTTTTATTAAATGGGTTTCACACTCATTTAATAGGAAAAAGACAGGTGATTTTAAAATCATCTGTCTTTTTTTGTTTCAGAAATACCTAATAAGTTGATTCTTTGAATTTTATTTTGTTATATTGCGCTCCTTATTGCCTCATAATTAGAACTTTAAATCTCTTTTGTTATTAATTAAAGAACGTTTAATTAATACTAAATTGATGATAGCAAAATTCAAATGTATTAAGACGCTTGTCTTAATATTCCTAACTTTCTACGCGACTATATCTTTTGGTCAGGAAAGCGAAAGCCTTGATAACAGTAAAGCTTTTAAAAAGCTAAAATTTTATGACTACAGAAGTGATAATGTTATTGATATTGCAGGAGGAACTTCAGTAATGAATGGAGATTATTTTACCGATCCGTTATTTGAAGTGTTTTTTCATGTTGGTTATAAGCGTTATATCTTTCCTTATTTAAATATCAATTTCGGGTACAACAAGTTCAATCTTGCATATAAAGATATTTTTAATGAAGGGTTTATGTCTTTCGATTTGAACTTAGAGTACACAATGCTACCTTATGAAAAATTCACACCTTATGTGTTTGCAGGAGCAGGTTATAATGCGGCTAATTATTTTGAACGTACAGATATGAAGGCACAAGCAGGACTTGGCGTAGAATACATAGCTATTGAAGGTTTGGGGCTAAAAATTTACGCTGACTATAATCATGTTTTTACAGATGAACTTGACGGTTTTGAGTTTGGTGATGCTGATGATGTATACTGGAGAATTGGGTTCGGAATTAACTTTTATTTAGGTGGAACTAAGAAAAGAGAAAAGGTTTTAGCCAAATTGCCAACAGTTATTAACACCAATTCTATAATTGAGAAACAAAATTGGGGTAAAAAATAAATTACAATCCTTATTTTTGTGGCTCAAAACAAATCCATGAGTCAAAATATAAGTAAAAGATATGCGCAAAGAGGCGTTTCAGCTTCTAAAGAAGACGTGCATAACGCTATCAAGAATATTGATAAAGGCTTGTTTCCTAAAGCATTCTGTAAAATTGTACCAGACTATTTAACAAACGATGAGGACCATTGCTTGATTATGCATGCAGATGGAGCTGGTACAAAATCGTCTTTAGCTTATATGTATTGGAAAGAAACAGGAGATGTTTCAGTATGGAAAGGTATCGCGCAAGATGCACTTATCATGAATATTGATGACTTGCTATGTGTTGGAGCTACTGATAATATCATGCTGTCTTCAACTATAGGGAGAAATAAAAACTTAATTCCTGGAGAAGTTATTTCGGCAATTATTAATGGAACTGAAGAGTTGATTTCTGAATTAAAAAACTTTGGAGTAACCATTCATTCTACAGGTGGAGAAACTGCTGATGTTGGTGATTTGGTAAGAACTATTATTGTAGATTCTACTGTTACTGCTCGAATGAAGCGTGAAGATGTTATTGATAATGCCAATATTAAAGCAGGTGATGTTATTGTTGGTTTGGAGTCTTTTGGTCAAGCAACTTATGAAAAAGAGTACAATGGAGGAATGGGAAGTAATGGTTTAACATCGGCTAGACATGATGTTTTTAATAATTATTTAGCTGAAAAATATCCTGAAAGTTTTGATGCTTCTGTGCCTAAAGACTTAGTATATTCTGGTAATGTGAAGTTGACTGATGCGGTTGAAAATTCGCCAATTGATGCAGGTAAATTAGTGCTGTCACCAACACGTACTTACGCTCCAATTATTAAGAATATTTTGTCAAAATACAATAGTGATTCCATTCACGGAATGGTACATTGCTCTGGTGGAGCACAAACTAAAATCCTTCATTTTGTAGACAGCCTTCACATAATTAAGGATAATATGTTTGAAATTCCTCCGTTGTTTAAGTTAATTCAAGAGCAATCAAATACAGACTGGAAAGAAATGTACCAAGTGTTTAATTGTGGGCATAGAATGGAGTTATATGTGTCTCCTGAAGTTGCACAAGACATTATTACAATTTCAAAATCATTTAACGTAAACGCTCAAATTATTGGAAGAGTTGAAGCGTCTTCAACTAAAAAACTAACTATTGAGAGTGAATACGGAACCTTTAATTACTAAATTTTTCACATCCGCTTAAACCCTATGATATAATGAAAAACCTTTTTTACCTTATCTTTTTATTAGTATTTCAATTTTCATACTCACAACCAGATTCATTGTTTTTCAAGAAGAAAATTAAAGAGATTGCTCCCAAATGGGAATTGGTAAATAGGGCAGGTTTAGATTTAAGTGAAGTGGCATTTGTAAACTGGAGTGCTGGTGGTAGTAACTCAATATCTGCACTTGTAGGTGTAACTTCTAATTTAACTTATAGACATAAAAATTTTGTTTGGAAGAGTATTGGTTCTGTACGTTACGGAATTAATAAGCAAGAGAGTCAAAAAGTAAGAAAAACAGAAGATGTTATTGAGTTAGCGTCTAATTTAGGCTATAGAAAAGATACCCTAAATAACTGGTTTTATTCTGCAAGGTTTAATTTTAAAACACAAATTACCAATGGATATAACTATCCTGACAGAAATAATCCTATTTCTCAGTTTATGGCACCTGGTTATTTGTTTTTTGGTGTTGGAGCAGAGTATGGTAAAAATATGGAGAAGCTTAATTTGTATTTATCGCCATTAACCTTTAAATCAACATTTGTTCTGGATGAAGATTTAGCTAATGCTGGTTCTTTTGGTGTTACACCTGCTGAATTTGATGACGAAGGTAATGTACTTATTCCTGGTCAACGAGTACGAACCGAAATGGGAGTTTTAATAACTAATGCCTACGAAACGACATTGCTGGAAAATATATCAATAGTGAATTTAGTGAGTTTTTACACAGACTATCTCAATAGTTTTGGAAATGTAGATGTCGATTGGGAAGTTGTCTTCGATTTTAAAGTAAACAATTATGTGAGAGCAACTTTAGGGTCTCATCTAAAATATGATAATGATGTAAAAATCATTGAACCAACCGAAGTAGAAGATGAGTTTGTTGAAAAAGGAGCTAGAGTACAATGGAAACAACTTTTAGGCGTTGGCGTTGTTGTAGACTTTTAATTTAGATTTCCTGTATTAACATAGTTATAGGTCTCAAGTTCTTTGAGATCGTTAATAGGTTTGCTGCATCTGTTTTTTATTAGATACAAGTTATCACTTGTGTTAATTACATTTTTAAACATGTGATCTGTTATGATAATTATCTTTTCGTGCTTTTCTTCAGAAATTAAGCCTATAATTTTTTGAATATGTAAAGGCGATAAGTGCGAAAACGGTTCGTCCAATAAAGCAATTTTGTTTTTTCCTTTTAGTGTTAGGTAAGTTTCAATTACACGACGTTCTCCACCTGAAAGTCTATTGAGCCTTTTGTCTTTGTAAGACGAAAACGATTCAAATTCTGCTACGAAATCATTCCAGTCTATCTTTAAAAGTTTGAAAACAGTTTTTAATTTAGCACGATCTGGAGTAAAATTAAATTGAGGTAAAAAGCTTGTGAGTTTTGTTTTATATAAAGCAGATGTAATTGGCTTTCCGTCAATTCTTATAAGTTTATATTTTGATTGTAAAGAGCCAAAAATAATGTTTAACAAGCAACTTTTTCCTGAACCATTACTACCAAGTACACCTGTGACTTTTCCAGTTTCGGCTTTTAAGTAAATACCGTTTAAAATGCATTTGTTTTTAAAATAAAGCTCAACATTATCTACCTCTAACGTCATATAAACTCTTTAATGAGTATAATATAAACAATCATTATAGATATGTCTATTATAAAAAGGGACGAGAAAAGTTTAAAAGATGAAATACCTAAGTTTTTGAAGAAAATAAGCTTTCGTCTAGCATTAGTTTCGGTAACTAAATACCACAAAAACACAGTAAGGAAGAGTTTAGTAATTACAGCAGGAACAATGTGTGGGTTAAATATAGTAATGCCAATATTAACAAGAAAAGACCAAATAAAATAAGGTCTGTAAAAAGAAAGTATAGCTCCAAATTGCTGCATAATACTAAGAAAACGTATTTTTAATAAAAATATTTTGAAGCAGTATTCGTAGCTAATAGTGCATATTAAAATTTAAGGATTCATAAATCAGCGTAAATACAATTTAAAGATTTTTTTTATTAAAAAACACTTGGATAAAAGAGTAAGTGTTGTATGTTTAAAGTTTCTTTTAAGTAAGAAAGGTTACAGTAATTTTTTCATACTATTTTTATAATGCTTAAAACAAATTTAGGAGTATTTATAGCTACCATCATCTTAATTTTATTCAATTTTTTATCTATATATAAATTCGGATTAAAATATTTTGATGAAACTAATTGTATTGTTGTGTTTCTTTTATTTGTAGTGTTTTTGTATAACAAATGCTACTTAAATTTTAAACTATCTCTGGCATTTGTATTGGCATTATTAGCCAATATTTCACTTATATATTATGAAAACATTGTGTTTTCTTTTTTGGTTAACATATTTAAACTTCTCTTTTATGTTGTGTTAATGTGGCATGTAATTCCGCTTCAGAGAAATGTCAAAATAACCCGCTTAGATTGGTTGTCTTATATATTTGTGTCTTTTTTAGGATTCGGTATAATTAAATTACTTATTGATTCTATTGAACAAAATCTAGAAGCAGGTCTAAGCCTATTGTTTTATATTCATGGTTTATGTTTAATGATTGTTCTGATTATAGCTTTTAGGTATAATAGTACTGATTTTAAAGGTGCTAAGTATTTTGCATTTCTTTTAGCTTTGTTTCTTTTTTCAGACATATTTTCATCCTTTGGGTACTATCTTGGTTATGATAATTTGTCTTACTTTGAGCGTTTTTTCTATACTATGGGACTTTGTTTTACTATAATATATTCAAAAAAATATATAGCAAAAAGCGTGAGTGAAAAGGATAGAGTTATCTAGCAATGTATATCGAGCAGATTTAAACATTTTAAATTCATAAATTATCGTATTTTTGCGGCACAATTTTAAGAAGATAAATGTTAGATAAATTACAAATAGTAAAACAGCGTTTTGATGAGGTTAGTGACCTAATCATTCAACCTGATATTATTTCAGACCAAAAACGCTATGTTGCTCTCAATAAAGAATACAAAGATCTTAAAGTGCTTGTTGATAAGCGTGATGAGTATCAAGAGCTTGTAAATAATATAACTGAAGCTGAAGAAATCATTTCTGATGGAAGTGACCAAGAAATGGTTGAAATGGCTAAAATGCAGTATGATGAAGCTAAAGCAAGAATACCTGTTTTAGAAGACGAAATTAAATTCTTACTAATACCAAAAGATCCTGAAGATGCTAAAAATGCTGTGGTTGAATTACGTGCAGGAACTGGAGGAGATGAGGCTAGTATTTTTGCAGGAGATTTATTTAGAATGTATACTAAATACTGCGAAGGAAAAGGGTGGAATGTAAGTACTGTTGATTTTAGCGAAGGAACAAATGGTGGGTTTAAGGAAATCCAGTTTGAAGTGTCTGGTGAAGATGTTTACGGAACTTTAAAATTTGAAGCAGGTGTACATCGTGTGCAACGTGTGCCACAAACCGAAACACAAGGTAGAGTACACACAAGCGCTGCAACGGTTATGGTATTCCCAGAAGCCGAAGAATTTGATGTGGAGATAGACCCAAAAGATGTACGTATTGATTATTTCTGTTCGTCAGGACCAGGAGGGCAATCGGTAAACACTACCTATTCAGCTGTACGTTTAACGCATATCCCAACAGGCTTGGTAGCGCAATGTCAAGACCAAAAGTCACAGCACAAAAACAAGGAAAAAGCCTTTAAAGTATTACGTTCGCGTTTGTATGACTTAGAGCTTGCGAAAAAGCAAGAAGAAGATGCAGCAAAACGTGGTAGTATGGTAACATCTGGAGATAGAAGTGCTAAAATTAGAACTTACAACTATCCACAAGGACGTGTTACTGACCACAGAATTGGTTTAACACTTTACGATTTACAGAACATCGTTAATGGAGATATCCAAAAAATAATAGACGAATTAATGCTGGCTGAAAACACTGAAAAGTTGAAAGCTAGTGACGAAACCATATAACAACAAGCCTCTTTTTTTGAGGCTTTTTTTATAAAATTAAAATAGCTTTGTCATTCCGTACTACGATGCGGAATCCATTAAAAATAAATTTAGAGCTGAAGAGCATAATGATTAAAATAGTTTAAATGACAACACACCAACTCACTGAGCAAATCAAAAAAAAGAAATCCTTTTTATGTATAGGATTAGATGTTGATTTAAACAAAATACCACAACACTTACTACAAGAGGAAGATCCTATTTTTGCATTCAATAAAGCCATTATTGATGCTACACACCATTTGTGTGTTGCCTATAAACCCAATACAGCATTTTATGAGGCTTATGGACTTAAAGGTTGGAAAGCGCTTGAAAAAACCATAATGTATCTTAACGTAAAGCATCCTGAAATCTTTACTATTGCTGATGCAAAACGTGGTGATATTGGTAATACAAGTACCATGTATGCTAAGGCTTTTTTTGAAGACCTTGCTTTTGATAGTGTAACCGTAGCACCTTACATGGGAAAGGATTCTGTGGAGCCATTTTTAGCTTTTGAAAATAAACACACTATACTTTTGGCGTTAACTTCTAATGCAGGTGCTTTTGATTTTCAAACCAAAAAGGTTGATGAGGTTGAGTTATATAAACATGTTTTAGAAACTTCAAAAACTTGGAATAATTCCCAAAACTTAATGTATGTGGTTGGTGCTACAAAAGCTGAATATTTAGCTGAAATACGCAAGATTATTCCTGAGAGTTTTCTTTTAGTGCCAGGAGTTGGTGCTCAAGGCGGAAGCTTACAAGAGGTTTGTAACTATGGAATGACCAACAATGTAGGTTTGCTTATAAACTCTTCACGAGGGATCATATATGCGTCTAATGGAGAAGATTTTGCTCAGGCTTCTGCTGCAAAAGCTAAAGAACTTCAAGAACAAATGGAGAGTATCTTAAATTAGAAGTTAGTTTATTTCTAATTTAAGTATCTTATCATGATGTATAAAGACCAACTCAATAGAGCACTTCAGTTTAATACAGTACCAAAGCGAATAGTTTCTTTGGTGCCAAGTCTTACTGAGTTAATTTGCGATTTAGGGTTGGAAGCATCTCTTGTAGGTGTTACTAAGTTTTGCGTGCATCCTCAACATATAAAAACTAATGTTGCTGTAGTAGGAGGAACAAAACAAGTTCATATTGATAAAATAGAAGCGCTTAAACCAGATATAATTCTTTGTAACAAAGAAGAAAATACCCAAGATATTGTTGAGAACTGTTCAATAGTTGCTCAAGTGCACATAAGCGATATTTACACTATTGATGATTGCTTAGCGCTAATTATAATGTATGGTGAATTGTTTGCTGTAGAACAAAAAGCACAAGAATTGGTTAAAACGATAACTACAAAAAAAGCAGATTTTTTAAATACTATAAATAATAAACCTAAACCTAAAGTAGCTTATTTAATCTGGAAAAACCCTTGGATGGTAGCTGCACAACAAACGTTTATTGATTATATGCTTTCAATAAATAATTTTGATAATGTTTTTGGCGCGTTACAGCGTTATCCTGAAGTGGATTTGAAAGATGAAAAGTTTAAGGATGTAGAATATGTTTTTTTATCTACAGAGCCTTATCCTTTTAAGGAAAGTGATGCCATAGCTATCCAAGCATCGTACCCAAATATTAAAGTGATTTTGGTAGATGGTGAACTGTTTTCGTGGTATGGTTCAAGACTCATTAAAGCTTTTGATTACTTTAAAAAGCTGCATCAAGCGTATTTGAATTAGAACGTTTTAAGCTCAATATTCTTTTCTTGAGTTTAGAAGCTTCATGGTATAAAAAGTCGCTCAAGCCAGAGTCGGTTTGGGTAACGTTATACGCTTCCTCAATAAAGTTTAAATACGTACTTTCTAATTCTTTTAGATTCAAAACCTTCCCAAGGTTTGGTCTAATTCTTCCTACTTTACAAAAATGTGTGTTCATAAACTTGTTTTTATATAAATACGAGTCAATGAGCCTTTTAGACTAGCGGTAAAGGTTAAATAATTGTGAAATATAAATTAAGAACGAAAAATTATTGAATAAAAAAATCCGTAGAGAAATTTATCTACGGATTTTTTTAAGGCTAAAAAGCAATAATTTTAGAAAGCACCAATAAAGTGATTTCCTGGTTTGTTAATTAGTTTTGCACCTTCAGTTACTTCACCAGTAATACTATTGATGATGTAGATGTTTCCATCTTGACCTACAGGAGCAACTGTTACATACACATCATTACCATCAACTACAAAACCTTGATATTGAAAAGCGTATAAGTCTACATGGTAAGGTAAATCTACTTGTTGAGCGGTTGCAGAGTTCAAATCTACACGAGCTAAATAGCTTTGTTGTTGATTTGAAAGTGATGATGTTTGTGCTCCATCATGAGTATAATGAACAAAAGCAATTCCATTTCCAGCATATCTCCAGTTTTGAATATATGATCCAGTTACACCTAAAGCAGTGTCAAGACTGAAAACAAATGTGTTATCATACTCATTGTTTTGGTTTATTTTTAAAATGTGAGAACCTCCAGAATCTCTTTGAGTCGCTTGGTAAACGTTTCCATCTTCAGCAACAAAAGCATTAAAACTTCTGTACCCACTAGTATCTCCATAACCTACAGTAGAAGTAATAATTGTTGGGTTATCTAAAGAAGGATAATCAACAACAATTGACTTAGAGCCTAAACGTTCATAATCTGATTCGCTATTTCCTGTTTCAGGATTAGTTTTACGCATCCAAGTACCAATAATCAATTTGTCGCCTGCTGCATTTAATACTGGTGAATCTAATCTAAAAATGTAATGACCTAAAGCTTCTTCTTCCGCAGAAAGAGGAATTTCATAAGACTTAGTTTCTGAGATTAAAGCGTTAACTAGATCTAAAGATAATACAGTTGCAGTACCTCTTGTGTATAGGTAGTTACCATCATTGTCTGAATTTACTTGTGGTGAAGTAACATTAACAGCAACACCTGTTTGATCTCCATCAAAAAGTTTTGCCCATCTTGGGTTTGTCCCTGCATATTGTGAAATATTTACAGTACCACCAATAGGACTAAAGTCTTGTCCGCCACCAACAACATATTTTTGGAACTCACCACCATTGCTACCACCATAAGCAATATTGAAAAAAGTAGAACCATCAACTGAAGATTGTAAACGTGCAGTTCTAGCAGATTGAACTAAATATCCGTTTTCAAAAACATCAAATGTTTTATTTGGGTCTTGTGCATCTTGTTTGCTTATAGAGTATACCAAAGTACCTCCATTACCATCTCCTGGAGTTCCATCATCTGTTCCCATTATGGCTCCAGCAACAGTAATCCATCTGTCTTCAGTTTGACCTGAACCATCTGGAGTGCCACCATTATCATCGTCACTACTACAGCTAGTCGTGAAAAATAACGTACTTAATGCTACTGCAAAAGTTAAAAGTTTAAAGCTATTTCTTTTCATTGTATATATATTAAAGGTTATTGATTGTATAATTTAATTTTATGTAAAAGGCTCTTCCTGGTTTTTGAACTGCAAAATTGTCAAAAGCTCTTTTGTTGAATATGTTTTTCATATCTAAGCTTAATACTACCTTTTTACTTGGAAACATGTAGCTTACTCCTGCATCATGAATAAATTGCTGAGGAACATCAAAAAAATCTGTTCCAGCATTGTTTCCGTAAGGTTCTAGCAAGTAATTAAAGGTGTCAACAAACATGAAATTGTAAAATACATTTAGCTCAGCTTTTTCTTGAAGAATGTTTTTAAATTGGTACTGAGCGTTTGTGTTAATTGTAAATGTTGGCTCGTTTGGTACTTTTCGTTCGTTAAATTGATTCTTATAAGTAAGATCTAATTTTGAAGCGTTTAGTACTATTCTTAAATTGTTGTTGTATATATAGTTTAACTCGGCATCTATTCCTTTTGAAATAACATCACCTTGATTTTCAAAAGGTAAAACTTGAACATTGCTATTTAATGATGTTTGTACTTGTGTGCCAATTCTATCTTTAATGTTTCTGTAAAATACATTGGAAGCTAATGATAAGTCGTGTTTTTTTATGGTGAATGTCCCAAGTTTTAAGCCTAAGTTAATATTGTTGCTTGTTTCAGGTCTTATGTTTGGGTTTTCAATAATGTTATCTCCAGCATCACCAAATACTTCGTTTTCGGTTGGGAGTCGTACAGCCTTTTCTGCTGAAGCTAAAATTGTAATTAAAGGTGATATTTGGTAGGATGTAGCGACACCATAACCTTGAATGCTGGTGTTGTTACTTACAACATCTTCAACATAAGTTGGTTCGTCATCAATAGTTTCAACTGTTGGGTTTGTTCTTTCAATATGTTGTTGATAGTTTTTTCCAAAAACAGAAGCTTTTAGCTTGTTGTTGAATGCATTAAGTTCATAACTCAATGAGGTTATATTTTTGTGTAAATAACGAGTACCCATAAACCTTCTTTCTAGAACAGAGCGTATTTCATCATCATCCTTTCTATCTACAGCTGAGAATAGGTGGTTTAATAAAAACTTATGGTTTTTATTTAAACTATAGGAAAGACCAGTTCGTATAGAGGAAACCTTTCTATTAATGTTTGCAATAGTTGGCTCGCCTTGTTGAGCGCCTTGAGGTCTTAAAATAGGTTGACCATTCAGGTCTAAGCTTTTTTCGCCATACCAATTATAGTTCCATTTTACGGTGTCATTGATAACTCGATTTCGTTCTCCATAAAGTCCATGTAAGTTAAAGTCTAAGCCTTTAGTTAAGATGTCTTTTTTAGAATATGTTAAGCTTACGATGCTTGCATCAGCTTCAGTAAAACGACCTTTGTAAGGAATGGTCATAAAAGCACCATGTTGTATTTCGTTGTAAGAGTCTGAACCTGTAAAACCAATTAAGAATTTATCAGCCCATTTAACATCAGTAAAACCTGCTTCAATAATTCCGCCATAAGATCTAAAGGCATCATTAAAACGTTTGGCACGAACATACTGTAATTGTCCATTGGGTTGTATGTTGTATACATTTGATCCCCAAACTTCATAATCATTATCTGAATAATTAAAAAACCCAGAAGCTTTGATAGTAAAGCCCGAATTTTTAAAACGATAAAGTCCGTTGAAATTTAGTTGTGATGTATTGAACGAGCCATAAGAAGCTGAAGCGGTCAAACTATTTTTCACACTGTTTTTTAGAACAACGTTTATTGCTCCACCTAATGCGTCATTTGATAAATGTCCTGGTACAACACCTTTATAAACTTCAATTCGCTCAATGATAGAAGGAGGAATACTATTTAAGTCAAATGAAGAACCGTAGGTTGAAATTGGAATACCATCTATAAAAATACGTACAGCATTACCTGACAATCCATTTATATTGTAGTTAACAGCAGAACCTAAACCTCCATTTTGTCGTATTCTAACACCTACGGTTTGATTAAGAAGCTCGTTTGTTTGTATGTTTCTAATACCAGCTTCTTTAGTTTTAATTACGTCAACAGCAAATCCTTGTGTCTCAACAATTTTTTCTTTGGATTTACCAACAACTAGAACTTCTGAAAGTTCTACGTCTTTACTTGATTCTACAGTATAATTTACAATTTTATTTTTGGTGTTTACTTCAATTGTAAATGTTGTGTCTGTAATCTCTATTGATGTTACTTCTATTTTATGAACTCCATAAGGAACTTTTCTAAATTCAAAAGCTCCATTATCATTTGTGGTGCTAAACTTATTGAGTTGTTTTATATATACATGTGCATTAATTACTGGAGCGCCATTTTTTAAAGTTATTGTGCCAGTAATAGTGCTGGTTTGAGAGTATACTATAGCAGAAAATAAAAAGAAAACAAAGCTAAAAAAACGAGTCATTTATTATGTTTGAGGCGTTAAAACGCTGCAAAGTTAAGTCTATTTAGAATTAATCCAAATAAAAACTAAAAATAATAATTGATTTTTGTATCTGTAATTTTTTTAACTATTTATTAGTTGATTTGTTAATTATAGATAGTATAAAATAGGGAGTTCTTATAAAATTAATGTTTTTATAAGTATAGTAAAAAGTGGGAGTGAATTATCTGTTTAAATATTTCAACTTATTGAGCTTATCAAGTAATTTTATAGCTCTATATTCAGAAATGTCACTGGTTGCAGAATCTGTTTGACGTAAATTGTAGGCTTGTTCAATAAGTTGCTTGTAGCGAATTTGCAACTTTAGCTGGTGCTTTTTTATTTTGGATAAATCTTTCATTCCTACAGCTTTAGAGTGTTAAATATATTCAAAAAAAAATTATTCGGCAACTTAAAACTTAAAATTGTTAATAAAAAAAATCGACCCTAGGAGCAGGTCGATTTTTCAAACTAACTTTTCTAATTTAATTTTAGTGAAGGATATTCTCTTTTGCTAACACTGCAAAGATGCGGCTTAATCTAAAGACTAATGTTATGTTAATATTAGGTTTGGATTAAGAATCATTTAATAAATTTAAAAGAACTAAAACTCTCACTATGAAACAACTACTGCTTTTTTTAATACTTGTCTTTTCTCCGGTTTATATAAACGCACAAAACAATGCGTGTAATTGCTGTACCGAAAAGCATACAGAGTTTGATTTTTGGATTGGTAATTGGGAAGTGATAAAACCTGATGGAACACCTGCAGGCACAAATGTTATAGATAAAATACAAGACAATTGTATTTTACGAGAAAACTGGACAAGTGCAACAAAAGGGTATACAGGTACTAGCAATAACTTTTATAACACTACAACCAAACAATGGGAACAACTTTGGATTGATAACCAAGGACAGAGTTTGCACTTAAAAGGGAATAGGGTAGGAAATCAAATGATTTTAAAATCGGATGTTGCTACAAACAAAGCTGGTCAACCTTATTACCATCGAGTGACTTGGACTGCTAATGACGACGGAACCGTTAGGCAATTATGGGAAACTATTACCAATGACAATTCAGTAACCGTTGCTTTTGATGGTTTGTATAAAAAGGTAAAATAAGTGCTTTAAGAATTGCTTAGTCTTGTAAAGCGAATACTTTTTTAAGCAAATCAGTAGTACGTGATGACACTTTATTTCTGATTTCCTTTTCTTCAACAGCAATCATAGTGTATACGCCACTTAAAGCTTCTTGGGTTACATAATCCGTTAAGTCTGGGTTAACGTCATTTGTAAAAGGTATGGCGTTATATTTATTAATAAGGTTAGACCAAATTTGATCTGCACCAACTTTAGCAAATGAATTATTTATAACAGGGTGAAATTTGTCGTAAAGTTCGGTTTGCGTTTTAGAGGTTAAATATTGAGTTGCTGCGTTATCCTCACCTAAGAGAATATTTTTTGCATCATCAAAAGTGATACCTTTAACAGCGTTAACAAAAATAGGAGTAGCTTCTTTTACGGCATCTTCGGCAGCTCTATTTAATACTTTTAAACCTTCGTCAGCAAGATTACCAAGTCCTATATCACGAAGTCCTTTGTCTACTTTTTGAAGTTCTTCAGGAAGCAAGATTTTTACGAGTTCATTTTTATAAAAGCCATCGGTTTGTGTCAGTTTTGTAACTTGTTTGTCTATACCAAGATCTAAAGCTTGTCTCAGTCCAGATGCAATATCAGCATTACTTAAAACTCCACCAGATTGTGGTAATTGGTTAACAACATCTTGCAATTCAGCACAAGAAATAAGTGAGAAAACAGTAAGTAGTAAGAATATTTTCTTCATGATATATAATGATTTTTGAGTAATCAAAGATAACTCAATTGATTAAACAAGTATAGTTTTAAAACGCTAAAAATCTGCATCAAGAAAAAATAACAGTCTTATTATTGAAAACCATTACCTTTCTATTAGCGTGAAGTTTTATAGCATTAGAAAGTACTATTTTTTCTAAATCACGCCCTTTTGCTATTAGATCGTTTATAGTGTAGGTGTGGGATATGTGAGCAACATCTTGTGCTATAATTGGACCAGCATCTAATTCTTCTGTAATGTAATGACTTGTAGCACCTATAATTTTTACACCACGCTTAAATGCTGAATGGTATGGTTTTGCGCCAACAAAAACAGGTAAAAAAGAATGATGAATATTAATAATTTTATTAGGATACTTATCAATAATTGTGCTAGACACAATTTGCATGTATCTAGCTAAAACAACAAAATCTACATCATGAGATTCTAATAATGCTAGTTGTTTCTTTTCAGCTTCTGCTTTGTTATTTCTAGTTACAGGGACATGGTAAAACGGAATTTTAAAATTATCTGCAATCGGTTTTAAATCCTTATGGTTACTGAGGAGGAAAGGAATTTCTAAATTTAATTCACCAGAATTATAACGACCTAAAATGTCATACAGACAATGGTCATATTTAGAAACAAAAACAGCCATTTTTGGTTTCTTTTCTGAAGAGTAGATTCTCCACTTTAGATGAAATGTTTTTACAAGACCATTTTTGAAATCCATTTTAAAATCTTCTAAAGAGAATGAACTTGAAGAAAATTCACATTCCAAACGCATAAAAAAGATGTCTTGTTCTCTATCTACATGCTGATCTAAATAAACGATGTTTCCTCTATTATTAGCTATAAAATTAGAAACTGAGGCGATAATATTAGGTTGGTCCTTACAGTGGATCAATAATGTTATTTTATCCATGAAAACAGTGTTGGTTCAATAGATAAAGTTAAATAAAATAGGGAGTTAGGGTAGTTTTTAAGAAAAATTATTTATGATAGATTTTTGTTAGGGTATTTTGATCTATAGGTTTTATAAGATAATCTTCAACAGATGTAATTTTAATCACTTCTTGATAGTCTTTATCATCAACGGATGAAGTTAAAATGTAGATTTTAGGATTGTAATTGTATTTTTGTCTAAAAGCTTTAAGAGCGCTCAAAAAATCCCATCCGTCCATTACAGGCATGTTTAGGTCTAAAAAAATTATTTCAGGTAGAAAATGTATGTCTTCCGATTGATTTTCCATAAAATCAAACATTTCTTTTCCATTATCAAATAGTAGAATATTTTCTTCTTTAATACCTGTTTTTAGTAAGAGCACCTTTGTTACTTTCCTAAAAATCATGTTGTCATCAATGATTGCTGTTTTATTCATATAAATGGGGAAGTTTTATTTTAATTCTAAAAGCAGTGCCTTTGCTAGGTGTGCTAAATATATCCATTTTACCGTTTAACTTTTTAATACAAAGCTCTGTAAAGTAAAGTCCATAGCCATTCGAGTTATGACTTCTTTTATGAAACCTTTTTCGTTTTCTAAATAAATGTTTTTTGAAGAAAATTAAGTTAATACCAGATCCGTTGTCCTTGTATAGAATATTGTATGTGTTATTTACTTTGTAGGCTGAAATTGTGATTTTTAAATCAACATTCTCTCGCTTGTATTTAAAGGAATTGCTCAATAAATTTCTAAACACAGTATCGATACAATTTTTAGATAAAATAACATCGTCTTTTATGGAAATAGTTAAGGATGTATTTTTGGGTATGGATTTTTCTAAATTGGAATAAATATATTCTATACCAGCCTTTATGGATATCTTTTTGTCTTCAATTAAATCTTCATTTTTAATAAAATTGTGATATTGCACCAAAGAGTTTATACCTTGATTAAGTCTTTGGATAGAAGTGTTGAACATAGTTTGTACTTCTTCGTTAGTAAAACCTTCGTCTGAAGTTATTTGTTCCGATACTTTTTGGAGTTCTTCTAAAGCTATAATAGGTTCTCTTAAATTATGAGAAGTAAGTGTAGCAAAGTCTTCTAGATAAGAGTTTTTCTTCTTTAATTTTTGATTGAGCTCTACAAGCTCTGCATTCATGGCATTTAACTTTCTGTTGTTGTTTCTTAATTTGGAGGATTTTTTTGTTATTTCTATATAAAATATGATAAAATTATATGAGTAAAAAAACATATTTATAAAGGAGGACGTGTTCAGAAATAATATTATAAAAAAGGCAGCTTGTATTACTGTAATAATATTATGGTAAGCTAATGCAGATGTTATTACTATAAATAGTATTGGTATTAAAAAGAAGTATGGAAAATAATTATAAGGATGCGTGTTTTTAGATGTAATTTGGTCTAACTTAATAGGGCTTATTCTCTTTATTAATTTTAATTCAAAAAGTGATATGGAATTCATAAAAAATATCATAGCCGTATTCCAACTTAAAGTTTCAAAACCGCTAATAGCATTAAGCTCTTGCATGTCTAACAAATAATAAAAGACGGCAAAAGAGGAAAGTATATATAACAATCCATTTACCATTAAAAACACAACTTTAAACCTTCTGACCTTTATGAAATATAAAGCTAAAAAGGCTAAGACAAACATTATAACAGTAATTGTTGAGCTTAGTTTCCAATCAATAGGATCTACAAAATCAAAGTATATCAAAGAAAGTTGAATGAGTTGGATAAATAGGCCTGAAAAAATTAGAATTTTTATTAGATACCTTTTTTTAATGAAATAAATAGTTCCAAGTATTAGAAAGCTAATACTGGTTATAACTTTCATTGTCGCATTAGGATTTATAGTATAGCCCGAAAAAATATTTTTAAAGTCATGGTTAAGCCAAAAGAGTATGTTAACTAGAGAGACTAGTAGGGTGACTAAGGCAGTTAATTTATAGGAAAAGAATAAACTAACACTAAGATTTTTTCTTATTATACTATGCATTTGAGTAGCGCTTCTTAATACAAAACAGTCTTAAATAATTAAATCCACTTAATTAAATGTAGATAATTAAAACAATATAAACAAGTGATTTTTAGTTATTTAGTTAAAATGAGTAAATGTAGTTGAATTTTAGGGCTATTGAAAAATCCTTTTATAAATCGCAATTTTTTTGAATTATCCGTAAATTGCAGCTCTTAAAAAGATAGATTTTTACGAATGGAACAAATCGCACCATACAAACCAAAACATAAAGTACGTATCGTAACCGCAGCATCACTTTTTGATGGGCACGATGCATCCATAAATATCATGCGCCGAATTATACAAGCAACAGGTGTAGAGGTTATTCATTTAGGTCATGACCGTAGTGTAGAAGAAGTTGTAAATACTGCTATACAAGAAGATGTAAATGCAATTGCATTAACGTCGTATCAAGGTGGGCATAACGAGTATTTTAAATATATGTACGACCTTTTAAATGAAAAAGGAGCTGGACACATCAAAATTTTTGGCGGAGGCGGCGGAGTAATTCTTCCTGCTGAAATTAAAGAATTGATGGATTACGGGATTGCTAGAATCTATTCGCCTGATGATGGTCGTGAAATGGGACTTCAAGGGATGATTAACGATTTGGTACAGCAATCAGATTTTGCTATTGGAGACCAGCTTAATGGTGAAGTAGCGACTTTAGAAGAGAAAAACCCAAAAGCTATTGCACGTGTTATTTCGTCTGCTGAAAACTTCCCAGAAGTAGCTAAAGAAGCTTTAGACGAAATTCATGAGAAAAATAAAACGTCTAAAACACCTGTATTAGGAATTACAGGAACTGGTGGCGCCGGAAAATCTAGTTTGGTAGATGAGTTGGTGCGTCGTTTTTTAATTGACTTCCCAGAAAAAACCATAGGTATTGTTTCGGTTGATCCATCAAAACGTAAAACAGGTGGTGCACTTTTAGGTGATAGAATTCGTATGAATGCTATTAATTCACCACGTGTATACATGCGTAGTTTGGCAACGCGTCAATCTAATTTAGCCTTGTCAAAATATGTAAACGAAGCTGTTGAGGTATTAAAAGCAGCGCACTACGATATCATTATTTTAGAAACGTCTGGTATTGGGCAAAGTGATACCGAAATTTTAGAGCATAGCGATGTGTCCTTGTATGTGATGACGCCAGAGTTTGGTGCAGCAACACAGCTGGAAAAAATTGATATGTTAGACTTTGCAGACTTGGTTGCAATTAACAAATTTGATAAGCGAGGTGCATTGGATGCGCTTCGCGATGTGAAAAAACAGTACATGCGTAACCACCAATTGTGGGATACCAATCAGGATGATTTACCTGTTTTTGGAACGATTGCTTCGCAGTTTAACGATCCAGGAATGAACACGCTTTACAAAGCGATAATGGATAAGCTAGTTGAAAAAACTGATGCTGACCTGAACTCTACTTTTGAAATTTCAAAAGAAATGAGTGAGAAAATCTTTGTAATTCCACCAAACAGAACACGTTACTTATCAGAGATTGCAGAAAACAATCGTGCGTATGATAAAACAGCTAACGAGCAAGTTGAGGTCGCTCAAAAACTATATGGTATTTATAAGACTTTAGAGTCTGTTACAGGTGTCATGCTGAGCCTGTCGAAGCATGGTATAGATAGTGACAGTCTTCGACAAGCTCAGACTGACAATGATGATTTTATAAAGCTTTTAATTGCTGAATTTGACCGTGTAAAACTAAATTTAGATCCTTACAACTGGGAAGTTATAACAGGTTGGAATGAGAAGGTCAACAAATACAAGAATCCTGTTTACACATTTAAAGTAAGAGACAAAGAAATTAAAATAGACACGCATACCGAGTCTTTATCACATACACAAATTCCAAAAGTTGCTTTACCAAAGTATCAAGCTTGGGGCGATATTTTACGATGGACACTTCAAGAGAATGTACCTGGAGAATTTCCGTATACATCAGGATTGTATCCTTTTAAACGAACAGGAGAAGATCCTGCGCGTATGTTTGCAGGAGAAGGTGGTCCAGAGCGTACCAACAAACGATTTCATTATGTAAGTCAAGGTATGCCAGCAAAACGACTATCAACAGCTTTTGATAGTGTAACGCTTTACGGTAACGATCCAGACTTACGTCCTGATATTTATGGTAAAATAGGAAACGCAGGTGTATCTATTTGCTGTTTAGACGATGCAAAAAAACTCTACTCTGGTTTTAACCTAGCTGATGTGATGACTTCGGTAAGTATGACTATTAATGGTCCTGCACCAATGTTGTTAGGTTTCTTTATGAATGCTGCTATAGACCAACAATGTGAGCTTTACATCAAAGAAAACGGTCTAGAAAAAGAGGTTGAGGCAAAAATTGCCAAAATATATAAGGAAAAAGGCGTAGAGCGTCCTAAGTATAATGGTGAGCTACCAGAAGGAAATGATGGTTTAGGTTTGTTTTTATTAGGCGTTACTGGTGATCAAGTATTACCACAGGATGTTTACAATGATATAAAAACACGTACCATTGCACAAGTTCGTGGTACTGTACAAGCTGATATTTTAAAAGAAGATCAAGCGCAAAATACGTGTATTTTCTCTACGGAATTTGCACTGCGTTTAATGGGAGACGTACAAGAGTATTTTATTGAAAATAATGTGCGTAACTTCTATTCGGTGTCTATTTCTGGATATCATATTGCAGAAGCAGGAGCCAATCCTATTACGCAATTGGCATTGACATTATCTAATGGTTTTACTTACGTGGAATATTATTTAAGTAGAGGTATGGATATTAATAAGTTTGGTCCAAACTTATCGTTCTTTTTCTCTAATGGTATCGATCCTGAATATGCTGTTATTGGTCGTGTGGCACGTAAAATTTGGGCAAAAGCCTTAAAGCATAAGTATGGTGCCAACCCAAGAGCACAAATGTTGAAATACCATATACAAACTTCGGGTCGTAGTTTGCATGCCCAAGAAATTGACTTTAACGATATTCGTACGACACTTCAAGCCTTGTATGCTATTTATGATAACTGTAACTCGTTGCACACAAATGCTTATGACGAGGCTATTACTACGCCAACCGAAGAGAGTGTGCGTAGAGCAATGGCTATTCAGTTGATTATTAATAAGGAGTTAGGACTTGCTAAAAACGAAAACCCAATACAAGGATCGTTTATTATAGAAGAGCTTACCGATTTGGTTGAAGAAGCGGTATTACTAGAGTTTGATAGAATTACAGAACGTGGTGGTGTACTTGGTGCTATGGAAACCATGTACCAACGTAGTAAAATTCAGGAGGAAAGCTTGTATTATGAAACTTTAAAGCACAATGGTGATTTTCCAATTATTGGAGTAAACACCTTCTTGAGTAGTAAAGGATCGCCAACGGTACAACCTGCTGAAGTTATAAGAGCAACAGAAGAGGAGAAGCAATACCAAATACAAACCCTTGAGAATTTACATAAGAGTAATGATACTAAGGCGTTGCTAAAAGCGCTTCAGCATAAAGCGATTAATAACGAAAACATTTTTGAAGCCTTAATGGATGTTTGTAAAGTATGTTCTTTAGGGCAAATTACTGAAGCTTTATTTGAAGTAGGCGGACAGTATAGACGTAATATGTAGTGTGTTTTTACACCTTAAGCTATAAGAATCCCGAGTGTTTGCTCGGGATTTTTTATGGAGTTAACCTAGATTTAAGTCGGTATAAAGTCGGCATATAGTTGGTATAAATATGGTTTAAATTTGACTTATATACTTGTTTTTCATTAAATTAACCCTTTTAAGAGTTGGATTAATATTGATATTATGGCAAAACAACGAGGAGTTATATTTTTTGAAGGTACTCTGGGAGGTATTAATTTTTACTACAGAAAAGGTGTTCCTACGGCACGTGTAGCTGGAGGAGGTTTTACTAGAAAGGCAATTAAAACAGGTGCTAATATGGTACGTGTAAGGGAAAGTAATAGTGAGTTTGCAGGCTGCTCTCAAGTGAATAAGGTTTTTAAGCAAGCGATACGCCCTTTTTTGATTGGGTATAAAGATGGCACATTGCATAGTAGGTTGATGCAGTTGTTTTTAAAGATTAAGGATTGTGATTCTGTTTCGGTACGTGGAAAGCGAGAAGTTGCTGTTGGTATTACTTCAGAGCATGGGAAACAGTTGTTAAAAGGTTTTGAGTTTACGCCTAAACGATCGCGTTTATTGCCTTGTCGTTATGGGTTTGATTGGGATACTTTAACGTTTAGCGTTAACGATTTTAGTACTGCTATGGCTGGGTTTCCTGAGGATGCTAGCTATATGGAGGTGTTGGTAGGTGTTATACGATTTGATTTTGAAACGAACACTTATACTCAGGTTATTGAAACGCCTTTGGTTGTTGAGCGTGATTTTATTGGCACAAGTTTTTCTGTTGTGGTTTCTGGGTTGCCTACTGGTGATGGTATGTTGTTTGCTGTTGCTCGTGTTGGGTTTTATCAGGATGTTAATGGTGAGGGGTATTTGTTGTCTGGTGGTGGTGCTTTTGGTATTGAGGTTGTTGGGTGTGAGTGGTGAGTATTAGGGTTGAAAGTTGAAAAGCGGTGTTAGGCATGAGGGATAAGTTGGTATTTAGTGATTTAAAAGGCACTTCGACAGGCTCAGTGTGACAATTGGGTTGAAAGTTGAAATAAGGTGAAAGATGATGTTTGGTTATATGTTCATTTTTGAGGAACCAAAAACGAACCAAAAACGAACCAAAAAGTCCTTTGTCGGTAGGCATTTCGCTTTACGCGAACCACACCCAAAACTTTGCGGGTATGCCCACCCACCGGCTGGCTCCTTCGCTAAAATGATTCACTGGATCATTTTTAAACGCTCGTCCCTGAATTCGAAGCTTTTGTGTTATTTGGATACGCTTCTCTATACTATTTGCTATCACTGCTGTGATACCAAATCACTCGAAGTGACTTGATTCTTGTTTTTGCTAGTAATGTTTTGATTTTTTTCTATTTTTACTGTACTTCCCTAAAAAAATTGATAGCATTTTAACTCTGATCTTTAGTTGGTAATGGGTAGAGGGTTTTTATTGTTAGACTCTAGTGTATATTGTGTAGATGGTTTGAAGCTTCAGAAGCATTTGGTATAAAGACTCAATGAATTAGAAGTCGAGGCGGCTTAAATGTTTTAGTTCGCATGATGTTTATTTGATAAATGGTTGCTCGATAAACATTTAAATAAAAAAGGCGATACTAATTAAAGTACCACCTTGAATGTTTTCACAACGGAATAATCCTTATTGTGAATTGCTTTCAGATTATAAAGATAAGGAAAGTTTTGGATATTGCTATTAAGGATTTCCGTAATGCGTATAAAAGTTAAAAAAGTAATTTTATTAAAAAGTATTTTATAAATGAAAAGAGTATTAGGATTGGATTTAGGAACCAACTCAATTGGATGGAGCTTAATAGAACACGACTTTGAAAAAAAAGAGGGAACTATCGAAGGTTTGGGAGTAAGGATTATTCCAATGAGCCAAGATGTATTAGGGAAGTTTGATTCTGGACAATCTCATTCTCAAACTGCTGAAAGAACGGGATATAGGGGTGTTAGGCGCTTATACCAAAGAGATAATTTACGAAGAGAACGTTTACACAGAGTGTTAAACATTCTTGATTTTTTACCAGAGCATTATAGTAAGGACATTGATTTTACAAAAAGGTTAGGACAATTTAAAACAGGTAAAGAGCCTAAATTGGTATATCGTAAAGATGAAGAAGATAAATATCATTTCATTTTTCAGGCGTCTTTTAATGAAATGGTAGAAGATTTTAAAATGCTCGGACAAGATATAAAAATACCATACGATTGGACTTTATATTATTTGCGAAAAAAAGCACTTCTAAAAAAAATTACAAAAGAAGAATTAGCTTGGGTGATTCTCAATTTTAATCAAAAGCGAGGCTACTATCAATTACGCGGAGAAGACATTGATGATGACAAAAACAAACAGTTTGTACAGCTAAAAGTTAAAGATGTTATAGATTCGGGTGAAAATGTTAAAGGAAAGCCGCTTTATAATGTTGTTTTTGAAAATGGATGGCCATATGATAGACAAGTAACAAAAACAGAAGATTGGATAGGTAGAACAAAAGAATTTATTGTAACTATTTCAACTTTAAAAAATGGGGAAACAAAATATTCCTATAAAGCTGTAGATTCGGAAAAAGACTGGATTGCCATTAAGACCAAAACAGAGCAAGATATAGAGAAATCTGGTAAAACTGTTGGGGAGTATATTTATGAATCGTTACTTAAAAATCCTACTCAAAAAATAAGGGGAAAACTGGTAAAAACCATTGAACGTAAATTTTACAAAGACGAATTTAAACGAATTCTTTCCAAACAAATTGAATTGCAACCAGAGCTTTTTACCAAAGAATTATATAACGCTTGTGTTGAAGAATTGTACCCAAGGAATGAAGCTCATCAAAATAATATAAAAGACAAAGGATTTGAGTATTTGCTTACTGATGATATTATCTTTTACCAAAGACCACTAAAAAGTCAAAAATCCAACATTTCAGGGTGTCAATTTGAGATTAGGGTTTACAAAAAAAGGCATACTGAAACTGGAAAACTGGAAATAGTAAAAGAACCTGTTAGGGCGATTTCAAAATCGCATCCGTTGTATCAGGAATTTAGGATATGGCAATGGTTACAAAATCTTAAAATATACAACAAGGCTAATGTTGTTAATGGAAAATTAGAAGATGTTACCCATACCTTGTTACCTACAGAAGAAGATTGGGTGAGCTTATTCAATTTTTTAAACGCTAAAAAAGAAATAGAGCAAAAGCATCTTATAGGTTACTTTGTCAAGAAAAATTTATTAGACAAGAAACAAAAAGAGGATTATATATGGAATTATGTTGAAGATAAAAAATATCCTTTGGCAGAAACCAGGGTACAATTTATTAGTAGATTAAAGAAAGTTGAAGACATAGCTTCACCAGAGGCCTTTTTAAGTGAAAACACGCAAATAGGACAACATTATTGTAGCAGGGAAGAACAGTTGTGGCATATTATCTATTCGGTTTCAGACTTAAAAGAATATGAAAAAGCTCTTGGAAAGTTTGCAGAAAAGCACCATTTAAATAAGGCGTCTTTTATAGAAAGCTTTATCAAATTTCCTCCATTTAAAAGTGATTATGGCAGCTATTCCCGGAAAGCACTTGATAAACTCGTTCCCTTAATGCGAATGGGGAAATACTGGAACGAAAATGCTATTATAGATAATGTAAAAGAACGAGCAGAGTCTATTATGGAGCGTGTGAATATGCTTAATCTAACTGAAGATTATTCAGAAAAGGAATTGGCAGAAGCTATAATAAGAATGAGTGATGACGATATACCCAAACAACTTATTAAAAGCTTTGTTCCTTTTATAAGCAAAAATCCTTTAACAGGATTAAATACGTATCAGGCTACCTATTTGGTGTATGGAAGGCATTCAGAAGTTGGGGATATCCAACAATGGAAATCTCCTGCAGATATTGACAATTATTTAAAGAAATTTAAGCAACATTCCTTGCGCAACCCAATAGTTGAACAAGTAGTAACAGAAACATTACGCGTTGTTAGGGATATTTGGAGTTATTACGGAAACGGTGTAAAAGACTTCTTTAATGAAATACATGTAGAATTGGGGCGTGAATTGAAAAACCCTGCCGAAAAACGAAAAAAATTATCTGAAAGAAATACTGAAAACGAAAATACCAACCACCGTATAAAGGAAATTTTAAAGGAATTAATGAACGATCCATCAGTTGAAGGTGATGTAAGGTCGTATTCTCCCAGTCAACAAGAAATTTTAAAAATCTATGAAGAAGGTGTTTCTCAAAACCCAGAAGTAAAATATGACAAAGTAAGTGAGGACGAAATCAAAAAAATAAAAAGAAACAGTAGTCCTACCCAAAAAGAGATTCAACGTTATAGGTTATGGTTGGAGCAGGGTTATATTTCACCTTATACTGGAAAACCAATTCCTTTAAGTAAACTGTTTACTCATGAATACCAAATAGAACACATCATCCCACAATCTCGATATTTTGATAATTCATTAGGGAATAAAGTAATTTGTGAAAGCGAAGTGAATGAAGATAAGGATAATAAAACTGCCTATGAATATTTAAAAGAGAAAAAAGGAAGCATTGTTAATGGGCATAAATTACTGTCGTTACCAGAATTCGAAGCACATATTGGTAAATATTTTAAAAACAATCCGCAAAAACTCAAAAATCTTTTAAGTGAAGATATTCCGGAAGGATTCATTAATAGACAATTAAACGATAGCCGTTACATAAGCAAATTGATAAAAGGCCTCTTAAGTAATATTTTGAGAGAAGACAATGAGCAAGAAGACACTTCAAAAAAATTGATTCCCGTTACAGGAGCAGTAACCTCAAAGCTCAAACAGGATTGGGGATTAAATGATAAATGGAACGAAATTATTGCGTCTCGTTTTAAACGCCTAAATGAGTTAACCAATACGAGTAGTTATGGTTTTTGGGATAAAGAAATAAATGCGTTCCGTATTCAAGTTCCTGATGAAATTAGCAAAGGATTTAGCAAAAAGCGAATTGACCATCGACATCATGCACTCGATGCTTTGTTGGTAGCTTGCTGTACAAGAAACCATACTCATTATTTGAGTGCACTAAATGCCGAAAAAAAGAACTACGGTTTACGTGATAAATTGCTGATTAAAAACGAAAAAGGATATTATACCAAAACTTTTAGTATGCCTTGGGAGCATTTTACAGTTGAAGCTAAAGCGGAATTAGAAAAGACTATTGTGAGTTTTAAACAAAATACAAGGGTAATTAATAAGACAAATAATAAATTTTGGTCCTACAAAGATGAAAAAGGCAAGTTGAATATAGGCAAAGATGGTAAACCAAAGAAAAAATTGCGCAAACAAACCCAAGGCGACAATTGGGCTATTAGGAAACCGTTGCATAAAGAAACTGTTTCTGGACTTTACAGTATTAAGACTCCAAAAGGAAAAATTGCCACTTCAGTAAGAAGCTCATTAACCGATATTAAGAATGAAAAACATTTATCTAAAATAACGGATGAAAGGATTAGAGAAGTAATTTTGCCTAATCATTTAAAAAAATATCTGGATG
This sequence comes from Gaetbulibacter sp. PBL-D1, assembly GCF_050509525.1. Lineage (NCBI taxonomy): Bacteria > Pseudomonadati > Bacteroidota > Flavobacteriia > Flavobacteriales > Flavobacteriaceae > Gaetbulibacter > Gaetbulibacter sp. PBL-D1. The sequence continues at coordinate 66,841 of NZ_JBNWKB010000006.1, forward strand.
AAAAAGGAAACCTATTGTATGATTTGGCATTTAGTGAAGAAGGTATTGAAGATTTGAATAAAAATATTACTGTATTAAATGAAGGAAAGAGACATCAGCCTATTAAAAAGGTTAAAATGTTTGAAATTGGTAGTAAATTTCAAGTAGGTGAAAACGGAAACAAATCCTCAAAGTATGTTGAAGCAGCCAAAGGCACAAACTTGTTTTTTGCTGTGTATTGGGATGATAAAAAGCAAAAAAGGAATTTTGATACCGTTCCGTTAAATGAAGTTATTGCCCACCAAAAACAAGTAGCAAATTTGCCAAAAGAACAACGCACTCCTATACAGCCAAAACCAGAAAAAGGGAAGTTTCTGTTTACACTTTCTCCCAATGAGTTGGTTTATGTGCCTTCAGAAGAAGAAATAGAAAATAGAAGTTTGGTAGATTTTAATAATCTAAAAGAAGAGCAAATCAAGGGAATTTATAAAATAGTAAGTTTTACTTCTTCAAGATTATACGCTATTCCTTTTAATGTAGCAAAACCTATAGCTAATAAAATTGAATATACTCAATTGAACAAGATTGAATTAATAAAAGAAAAGATGCATTGCATTAAACTGAAAATAGATAGACTGGGAAATGTTTCAAAAGCATGAATAATGATAAAACGCACCCTCTTTTTTGGTAACCCAGCTTATTTAAGTACTAAAAATGAGCAATTGGTAGTTGATTTTCCTGAAGAAGGTAAAGCAGAAAAAACCATTCCCATTGAAGATTTGGGCTATGTGGTCTTGGAAGACCCGCAGATTACCATAACCAACGGGTTGCTGCTAAAATTAGTGCAAAACAAAACAGCGGTAATAACCTGTGATAAGCAGCATTTGCCTTGTAGTTTTTTACAACCTTTGGTAGGGCATAGTGAGCAAACGGAGCGGATGCGTTATCAATTGAACGCTAGTGTGCCGCTCAAGAAAAATATATGGCAGCAAACGGTTACTGCCAAGATTAATAATCAAGCGCAGCATTTTTTGTCGCGTGGGAAAAATGCGATTCGTTTAAAACGTTATGCCAAGGATGTAAAGAGTGGTGATTTTGGTAACCAAGAGGCTTTGGCTGCTGCTTTTTATTTTCAGAACCTATTTGATATTGATGGCTTTAGCCGTAACCAGAAGGGTGTGCCGCCCAATAACCTGTTGAACTATGGCTATGCCATTTTGCGTGCTGTTACTGCTAGGGCTTTGGTGAGCAGTGGGCTGTTGCCTTCGGTTGGGGTTTTTCATAGTAATAAGTACAATGCTTTTTGTTTAGCCGATGATGTTATGGAACCTTATAGGCCCTTTGTGGATGCCCTGGTGTATGATATTGTGGAAACGGGTTGTGGTTTGGATGAGCTGACCAAAAGTATTAAGGCTGATTTGTTGATGATTCCTGCTTTGGATGTGGTTATTGATGGGAAGCAGAGTCCCTTGATGGTTGCCATGAGCCGTAGTACCAATAGTTTGTACGAGTGTTTTGCAGGTGTTAGTAGGCGTGTGTTGTATCCGGAGTTTGTTTAGTGGGTTTTTAGAGCACTTCGACAAGCTCAGTGTGACAAATTATGTAATTGTTTTGACATTTCGAGAGCCTCAATGTAAACCTTAGGCATTGGTTTGGGAGTGCTTTGAGAGTTTCAATGACGGTTGTGTTATGTTGATTGCTTTTGGGTTTTTTAGACAAACCCTCTGTCTAGAACTTTTTTGGTCGTTCTAGCCACCTCCTTTTAACTAAAGGGAGGAGCCTTGAGGAAAAACATTATAGTGATTGCTTATTATGGAAAACGATAGGTTTTTACGATTGAACCAATATAGAAGTATGTGGGTACTGGTATTTTTTGATTTGCCAACAGAAACCTTAACCGAGCGTAAGGTGGCTACCCGTTTTCGTAAGAATTTATTGGATGATGGTTTTGCCATGTTCCAGTTTAGTATTTATATGCGTTTTTGTGCGAGTCGTGAAAATGCTGCGGTACATATTAAGCGTACCAAAAACGCTTTGCCCAAAAAAGGGAAGGTGTGTATTATGCAAATTACGGACAAGCAGTTTGGGATGATGGAACTTTTTCACGGGCAAAAGGAGGTTGAACCTGAACCACCGAGCCAGCAACTGGAGTTGTTTTAGGATGTGGAATTTGGTTTTTGATTGAGGTCTCGACTGCGCTCGACCTGACATTTGGAAATTCTATTTAATTCATAAATAACAGGATACTAGCTTTTTACGGATAGTATCCTGTGAATGGTCTACTAATTTAGTAATCTGAAAGCAATTCACAACGGGAAACCTTTTTCTTTCTTTATTTACAAACCTGTGAATGGTCTACTAATTTAGTAATCTGAAAGCAATTCACAACATAACCTTTGTTGATGTCATTATCCTCAGCCCTGTGAATGGTCTACTAATTTAGTAATCTGAAAGCAATTCACAACAAGAGACATTGTTAGTGGATTACCATTAGGCCTGTGAATGGTCTACTAATTTAGTAATCTGAAAGCAATTCACAACAGTAGTTAAGTACTTCTAAATTGGTATAGCCTGTGAATGGTCTACTAATTTAGTAATCTGAAAGCAATTCACAACGAAGTACTTATCTTCAGTTTGCAGTTCCATCCTGTGAATGGTCTACTAATTTAGTAATCTGAAAGCAATTCACAACTGTCTGTCATTGTTTTCAGCGTGCGAACCCCTGTGAATGGTCTACTAATTTAGTAATCTGAAAGCAATTCACAACTACGTTTACAACTTGTTTTGCCCAATAACTCCTGTGAATGGTCTACTAATTTAGTAATCTGAAAGCAATTCACAACTGTTCTATTGTTGATGACCGGGTGAATCAACCTGTGAATGGTCTACTAATTTAGTAATCTGAAAGCAATTCACAACTGTTAGCGATGTTAGGCAATCGATGTTAGACCTGTGAATGGTCTACTAATTTAGTAATCTGAAAGCAATTCACAACAATGTCTTTTACAACTTCATTATTACAGTCCCTGTGAATGGTCTACTAATTTAGTAATCTGAAAGCAATTCACAACAAGATGAAGCAGAGGGAAAAACTATTTTTCCTGTGAATGGTCTACTAATTTAGTAATCTGAAAGCAATTCACAACTAAATACTCTTCTATTGAGAGAGGTGGTAACCTGTGAATGGTCTACTAATTTAGTAATCTGAAAGCAATTCACAACCACCTCCTGGTTGTAACGTAATGAAAGGAACCTGTGAATGGTCTACTAATTTAGTAATCTGAAAGCAATTCACAACGCATTGACCGAAGACCAGGAGACGCTAACCCTGTGAATGGTCTACTAATTTAGTAATCTGAAAGCAATTCACAACAAACAGCTTAGGTTGATTACTTCCATCATACCTGTGAATGGTCTACTAATTTAGTAATCTGAAAGCAATTCACAACAAGCCTGTGTACAACCTTATAGGCTTGTTACCTGTGAATGGTCTACTAATTTAGTAATCTGAAAGCAATTCACAACGCACAGCCAAAACTTAAAGTTTCAATCATTCCTGTGAATGGTCTACTAATTTAGTAATCTGAAAGCAATTCACAACACCTACAACGTTAAAACTTGGTGCAGCTTGCCTGTGAATGGTCTACTAATTTAGTAATCTGAAAGCAATTCACAACTTAGGAGATAACAAATCTTATGAAGCAGGACCTGTGAATGGTCTACTAATTTAGTAATCTGAAAGCAATTCACAACAAAGTGGGATAAATGGAGGTGGTTTCCGATCCTGTGAATGGTCTACTAATTTAGTAATCTGAAAGCAATTCACAACACTAATAATGGTTCTTCATTTTTTAGTTTCCTGTGAATGGTCTACTAATTTAGTAATCTGAAAGCAATTCACAACGTCATCAGCATAGTAAGTTGTATCATTTTCCCTGTGAATGGTCTACTAATTTAGTAATCTGAAAGCAATTCACAACTGGATAAATAGTGTCAGGCAATCCGTTATCCCTGTGAATGGTCTACTAATTTAGTAATCTGAAAGCAATTCACAACAAGGAAGACGGACAAATACAAACAGGTCCACCTGTGAATGGTCTACTAATTTAGTAATCTGAAAGCAATTCACAACTACCATTAAACAAATACTCAAAGGCTTTATACTCATGTTTTAATAACGATACGTAGTCATATCATTACCGTAGCTTTTTCTAAATGACGATAGTTACTACCCATTTACACCCTAATGACCAAAAAATAATTTGATTTTGTAGGAAATTTACCAAATAACTAATTCATTTGCTATATATTAGATTTTTTGAATGTACAATTGTTAACCCAAAACAAACCCTATGCAATACTTATACAACAAAAAACAGTCCTTATTATTTTTATTAATGCTAGTAGTTACTACTCATGTTTTTTATGCTCAAGAACCGCACAAGGAATATTATGATGATGGAACAGTATCTAGAACAGGTTACTATAAGGATGATAAACGCGTTGGCGAATGGAAATTTTATCATGAGAATGGAAAATTAGCATTGGCAGGAAAGTTTGAAAACGGTAATACTGTTGGTGTGTGGAAAAGCTATACAGAAAGTGGTAAATTATATGGTGAAGGACATTTTGAAAATGGCATTGAAATAGGTGAATGGAAGTATTATTATGAAACAGGTCAATTAGAAAGAGTAGTACTATATAATGCTAATAAACAACTAGATGGTGTATATAAAAAATACCATGAGAATGGTAAATTGTCTACCGTAGGAACCTTTGAAAATAATGTTCAGGTAGGGGAATGGAAAGTATACCATGAAAATGGTCAATTAGCTGAGATAGGAGTTTTTGAAGCTGGTGAATATGAAGGCCTGTGGAAAGCTTATCATGAGAATGGTCAGCTATCTGGGATAGGGCATTATGAAGATGATAAAGCTACTGGTGAATGGAAACATTATCATGAAAATGGTCAATTATCAGAAATAGGATATACAGAAAATGGTAAAAAAATAGGAGAATGGAAATTCTACTATGACAATGGCAAATTATCTGAAATAGGAACTTTTGACGCTGAAGGATCACAAGGAGTGTGGAAGTCCTATCATGAAAACGGTCAATTATCTGAAATAGGATATATAGAAAATGGTAAAAAAATAGGAGAATGGAAATTCTACTATGACAATGGTCAATTATCTGAAATAGGAACTTTTGACGCTGAAGGATCACAAGGAGTGTGGAAGTCCTATCATGAAAATGGCCAATTATCAGCTGTCGGAATACGTGAAAATTATAAAAAAGATGGAGAATGGAAACATTATCACGATAATGGGCAGTTACAGGAATTCGGAAATTTTACTAAAGGCAAAGCCACAGGAGAATGGAAAATTTACCATAGAAACAATACCATCTATCAAATAAGACTATGGGATGATGGTAAGTTTATGGATATTATTTCTTGTTATGATAATAAAGGCAATAAACTAGACAAAGGCACCTTGGTACATGGTAATGGTACTGTAAATTATTATGATGAAAACGGTAAACTAACCGAAACAAAAACATTTGTAGATGGTTTAGAACAAAAATAATGAGTTATTAGCACTCTCTTAAACACAGTGTACTAAAACTAAATATTAGATACTTAATCGCTTGTTCTTATCGATTGTTAAACACCTAACTACAACGTCAACATCCAAGTATGTTGAAGCTTTTTAAAGGTTTTAAGTTCGCGCCTTAATAATGGGATGTAGTCTTTACCGTTACTGTTACATTTTTCTAAACGACGACAGTTGCTATACAAACGGTTGGTAAGCTGTCTTACCGATGCCATGTGTTTGTGTTTTTTATCTGTATGACGTTCTTGTTCGGCTTTAGCGATTTCAGGTGCTAAAGAAATAGACTGTTGTACGATGTCTCCAGAGAAGTAGATGTGTTCGTTTTCTGAACCATCTTTATGCAAATATGACAAATCATGGCTTAAGTAGGTAGAGATGCTTCTAGATAGGACAAAAATATCCATAGCCTTTTGATATATAGGCAATTCTGATAGATGAGATGGTAAATGAGGTAACATAGTATATAATAGCAATTTATATCAAAATTAAGCACAAGAATTGAGATTCTACTTTTGATATTAAAGCAATATGTTATATTTGCTTTAAATATTAAGTTATTTTTTAATTTCTCTTTAAATGAGTATAGATAGATTAAACTGGAAGATTTTAAAGTGTTTGCAGGACAATGCAAGACAGTCTAATGCTGAAATTGGTAGGCAAGTTGGTATTACTTCGCCAGCAGTTTCGGAGCGTATAAAAAAGATGGAAGATGCAGGTATTATTGAAGACTATTACACATCAGTTTCTTATTTTGAAGCAGGTTATCAATTAAAAGCTATTATTACCTTACGTGCTTTTATGGGAAAGCTAAAGCCTTTTTTTGAGAAGGTAAAAACCTATGATGAGGTGTTGAACTGCTATCGTATTACAGGAAACGAAAATATTGTAATGGAAGTGGTACTTAAAAACCAAAAGCATTTAGAAACCTTTATTGACCAGTTGATTATATATGGAGAAACCAAAACGCAAATAGTACTTTCGCAAGTGGTAAAGAATGGAGCGATAAAGCCATTGAAGTGATTACTTCTTGTTGGGTAAGTCGTCGTCAGGGTCATGATCGTCATAGTTGACACCTGGAGGGTTAAAAAGTCCCCAACGGTCAATAATATAATCCCAAGGATTAAAACTTTTAACCCATTCAGCAAATAAAACTCTAAACTCTTCTATTTCTTGTCTTAGAAAATTTAGGTATTCAACATCTTTATAACCGTGCATTTCTATACCTGTTAAATCTGTTGAAATTTCTCGAGCAGCTTTTCGTATTATTGCTGCATTTTCCATTTTTATAGCATAAGGAATATTAGAACTTAAAGCTCCAGCAATTTTAGCAGGAATGATTAAAGTATTTTTTGAAAGATAATCAATATTATTTTTAATCATTTCTGCTTCAATGTCTTTATTAAACTCAATGTCAGTGTGTTCTATAGCTTCAACTAAATTTCTAACGAGTTGTTGAATTTCAATTGCTTTAGCAAAAACTGGTATTTTATTCCATTCTTCTATCATTTGCCAATATTATTTGCAATATGCTCAGCAATTAGTTTAGCATGTACTCTTGAGTTTTCAATAAACCATTTGTGGGTTTCGGTTCCGCCACAAATTACACCTGCAAGGTAGAGTCCTTGTACGTTGCTTTCCATGGTGTCAGGATTGTACTGCGGAAAGAAATTTCCATCATTAGACAAGGTAACTCCTGCTTGTTCTAAAAACTGAAAGTTAGGTTGGTAGCCTGTGAGTGCCACTACATAGTCGTTAGCAATGGTTTCAGTGCCTTTAGGTGTGGTAATGATTACCTGATGTGGTGTAATTTCTTTGATTTCGGAATTAAAATAGGCTTTAATGCTACCTTCTTCAATTCTGTTAATGATATCAGGTCTTACCCAATATTTTACACGTTCGCCAATAGCTCCTTTACGTACTACCATAGTAACGTTTCCACCTTTACGCCAAATTTCAAGCGCAGCATCAACTGCAGAATTGCTAGCACCAACCACAATAACATCTTGCATACTAAAAGGATGCGCTTCTTTGTAGTAATGTGACACTTTAGGTAAGGACTCACCAGGAACATTTAAAAGTTTTGGGATGTCGTAAAACCCTGTGGCGATCACTACTTTTTTTGCACTGTAGTTGGTTTTGTTTGAGGTAACCTGAAATTGGTTGTTTTGCTTTTGTATGGCTGTTACTTCTTCATACAGGTTTATGTTGAGCGTGTTAGATGTTGCTACACGACGGTAATATTCCAAGGCCTCGTCTCTATTTGGTTTTGGGTTATTGCTTATAAATGGAATGTTGTCGATTTCCAAACGCTCGGAAGTGGAGAAAAAGGTCATGTTTAAAGGGTAGTTAAACAAAGAGTTGGTGAGTGCGCCTTTTTCGAGCACGATATAATTCCAACCTCTTTTCTCACATTCCAAAGCGCAGGCAATTCCAATAGGACCTGCTCCAATAATTAGTATATCTGTTTGTGTCATTAATATTGTGTTGCTACTAAATTAAGGTTATTCTTCTATTTTTTGAAATCTCATTTTACGCTTTAACATTAAAAGTATGGCAATACATATTACCATCACTAAAGACACAATGTACCATGTGTTGGTAAAGCCTACTAATTCCACCATGTGCATTCCTGAATTGTGCCCAAAGATATGTGCTATAGCAAACGCCATACTGTATAAAGCCATGTATTCGCCTTGGTTGCCTTGTTTTGCACGTTTTAAGGCAAAAGCATTAGAAAATGGGAAGGCAATCATTTCGCCAATGGTCATAAACAACATCCCAATAACCAATACACCAACCCAAGCAGTAACATTAAGCACAATAAAGCTTATAAGTGTTAATACAGCTCCAAAGGCTACTAAACCTGTTTTGGTGTATTTAGGAGATTCGAGCCATTTTACTAGAGGCATTTCAAATACAGCAATTAATAAACCGTTCATTCCCATGAGTAATCCTATTTTAAACTCTGATAATACATGTACGTCTTTGTAGTACAGTGGCATTGTTGAGAAGTACTGAAGAAAGGCAATACTAAATAATACCATAGCTACTAAAAAGATAATGTACTTTCCGTCTTTATAAGCCGATTTAGGGTTTTGAGAAACGATGTTATCCTGAACTCTGGCAGTTTTAGGGTTGAGTACCTTGAGTAATAGGAAGCCTGCAGCTATACAAGTAATACCATCTACCCAAAACAAACCACCATAACCCAATGTAGCAATAATTAATCCGCCAATGGCAGGACCAGCAGAAAATCCAAGGTTAATAGCCAAACGAATAAGTGTAACTGAGCGTGTTTTGTTTTCAGGCTTACTGTAAGCACTTAATGCTACAAACATTGCAGGACGAAACATATCGGCTACTGCAAGGAGTAAAAATATACCTAGCATGATGCCATAGTAGGTGCTTATAAATTGTAAGCCAATGAATAGAAGCCCTGACAGTACTAAGCTAATTACCATTACTTTGTAATACCCAATTTTGTCGGTGAGTTTGCCACCAAGCCAAGACCCAACTACTGAACCTGCACCAAAAGCACTCATAATCATACCAACATCAGAAAGACTAAAGTCTAAGCTTTTATTGAGATATAATGATAAAAACGGAATAACCATGGTGCCAGCTCTGTTAATGAGTGTAATGAGCGATAACCACCATACTTCTTTAGACAACCCGCTAAATGTGTTTAGGTAGGGTTGTAATAACTTGTTGTTTAAAAAATAAATAAATTTCATTGTTTGATTGATTGTTATAAAAGTAAAAAGTCCGACGCTAGCGTCGGACTTTTCTATATTGATTAATTGTATTCAACTATCATTACAATATATAGCAAGCCCGACTTCGTTGAGAAGAGGTATATTTTTGCTTTACAATTGTATTACAGTTGAACATGATTTTTTCTTTATTGCTCTTCAAAGCTAGGTAAAAAAAGTTTAAGTTGTATTTTTGAATTGAAAAAATTAACCCGATGAGAAAAGTTATTACATTTTTAGTGTTGGTATTAGCCTTAGGTTGCCATCAAGGAAAAGAACCGATTGTTGGTGAGACCGAGTTTCAAAAGAAGATGAATGCTGATTTTAGAGATGCAACAAGTTCGCCACTTAAAGGAAGAGCTAAAAAGAATTTTAAGGGACTTGATTTTTTTAAGTTTGACTCAGCTTATGTAGTTACTGCTCAATTAAAACGTACACCAGACTCTAAGTGGTTTAATATGAAAACGAATACTGACCGTTTATCTAGAGAGCGTGTTTATGGTATTTTGACGTTTGAGTTACAAGGTCAAACCTATCAGTTGAATGTATACCAAGGCGAAGATTCTATTACTAGCGAAGATCAGCAAGATTATTTGTTTTTACCTTTTTTAGACAACACAAATGGAGAGACGACCTATGGAGGCGGACGTTATATTGATTTAAAAATTCCTGAAGGCGACACTATTGTGGTTGATTTTAACAAAGCTTATAACCCTTATTGTGCCTACAATGAGAACTACTCTTGCCCAATTGTGCCTAGAGTAAATTACTTAGATATCAACATACAAGCAGGTGTGAAGGCCTACAAAAAGGAATAGTTATTTAACCAAGTACATTCCAAAAAAAACTGCTAAAAATCCAACTATAAAACTAGCAATTGTATATAGCGCAAAACTTGTAAAATCACCTGATTTTAAAAAGACATGGTTTTCGTAAGCAAAGGTTGAAAATGTGGTGAATCCACCACAAAAACCAGTGGCTAAAAGCAGTGTTTGATTTGAAGACAGTGTATTGTTTTTAACTGCTAATCCTAAAATAATGCCAATGAGTAAACTCCCTAAAATATTTGCTGCAAATGTACCATAAGGAATTCCTGTTTCGGTGCTGTTAAGATATTTGCTTAGGATGTATCTTAAAACACTTCCAAAACCACCACCAACAAAAACAAGAAGTAGGTTTTTCATCTATTTTACAGCAATGTATATTTTAGTTATCCAATCAGCAGGATTAGGTGTGCTTGTAGGATCGGTTAAGTACGTTTCAAGCATTGGTCCGTTTTCATCGGTGAATTCAAGATTATTTTCGGTGATATATTTCATAGTAGTATTCCAAGCCTCTTTTAAGTTAGTATAATCGCCAGTAAGAGTTGTTTCAACTGCTTTAAATGGTTGTAACTGTCCTGTTAAAATATCACTATCATCAGCAGTAATTACTTGAGATGTTGTAGGTATGCAGCACGAAAACATTACAGCATTATTGGCTTCGTCCCATTTGTGATAATATACAAAAGGAGGTCCAGCCATAGTAATATTATGTGTAATAGCATAAGCACCAACTTTAGGTAACATATCCTGCATTTTGGTGTCTAGTTCGCTAATTTTACAAGACGTGGTATTATAAAGGTAAAATCCACCACTGTGCTGCGTTACTCCATTTACTTTAATTGAATAGACTTTCATAGACTCAACAACTAAGCTATCTAGTTTTTCTAAACCACGCTCAAAGTCTGGACCAATCATGTTGTCAAAACCACCAGAAGCTAATGCAGAAGCTTTAAAGATAAACGGAACATTGTCACTGTTCATTTTCCATACTACGTTGGTTTTACCGTCTTCGGTAGGAGTAAATTCCCATTGTATCTTTGAAGGGTCAAAATCCCCAAACTGTAGTTCTTGATCAATAGAAACATTAGGTTTAGTTGCTAAGGTTTTCATGTTACCTTCTCCATGAGAATCCACCCACGAGTACGCACCTCCAACACCTTTGGTTTGTTCGCTAAGAGTAATTACTGTTTCTGGATCTTTTTCAACCCAAGACGACCATGCTTCCCAGTTTTTAAAATCAATAACATTATTGTAAATAACAGCAGCAGGCGCATTGATTGTACGTTCTCTTTTAACTTCAAAAGAATTAGGCTGTACAGCAATGTAAATAGCAATACCTATAATGAGTATAAGAAGTAAAAAGAATATATATTTTAAAGCTTTCATTTTTGGTTTTATAGTTGTTTTACCAAAGATAATTAAAAAAGCTATATCAATATATTTGTGTAATGTCTATTTATTTACACTAAATCTAAGTAGAATAAGGTTGAACAAAATCAAAATACTTATTAAAAGAATGATTTTCATAAGGCAAAAGTTTATGTTAGAACTGATTACTTTATTGTAAATCGTATTTAAATTGATTTGTCATCAAAAAACATAAATAACATACCTTTTTATGAAAAATAAGTTCAATTACTTAAATAAAAACTTCATTGTAGAAATAAAAAAGATGAAAGAAATAAAAGCTATTAGTACCCAAATAACGCCTTTGTAATAACGTTTATGTAGCTTAAGGTCTTTTTTGTAGGTGAAAATTAATATAATAATAAATGCTATTGCAAATAAAATTCCAAAAACCCATTGCCCTTTAGTAAACATAAAATTAAATTTATGTAAAATTAAATATTTATATTTCAAAAATTTTTAAAAAAAGCATAAAATAATACTAATATACTAATGAAAGATAAAATTGAAGCTGTAAAAGCTTTTCACTCAGCATTTAAAATAGGACATAGAGAAACCCCAAAAGCCGATTTAGGTTTAGAAAAAAATATGTTGCGTTATAAACTGATGAGAGAAGAAAACGAAGAGTATCTAGAAGCAGCAAATAACAATGATTTAGTTGAGGTTGCCGATGCGCTTGGTGATTTACTTTATATTTTATGCGGAACCATTATTGAACACGGTTTGCAATATAAAATAGAAGAAGTTTTTGAAGAAATACAACGCAGTAATATGAGTAAGCTTGGTGAAGATGGAGAACCTATTTATAGAGAAGATGGAAAAGTATTGAAAGGACCTAATTATTTTAAACCTGATATCGCATCTATTTTAGATAAATAAAAAAAGAGAAGCAACGTTGCTTCTCTTTTTTTTTAAACCTTAACTCTCCAACCAAAAGGGTCGTCAGTTCTGTTATATTGTATGTCTGTAATTCGTTTTTTCAATAATGAAGCGTAGCTGTTTTCTAGTTCTGGCAGGTCGTAATCAGTTCCTTTATATCCAAAAGCAGCTATTGGAGATACAACAGCAGCAGTACCAGAGCCAAACATTTCTTTAAGTGATCCATTTTTGGCAGCTTCAACAACTTCGTTCACCGATATTTTTTTGACTTCAACATTTATACCTTCGGCTTTTGCAATTTCAATAATACTCTTACGAGTAATCCCATCTAAAATTCTATCGCTAGTAGGTGCAGTCATTAATGTGTCGTTAATTCTAACAAAAATATTCATTGCGCCAGCTTCTTCAATATATTCGTGAGTGTTATCGTCAGTCCAAATAACTTGATTATATCCTTTTTGAATTGCTAACTGTGTTGGGTAAAATTGACCTGCATAGTTACCACCAGCTTTAGCATATCCTACACCACCATTAGCTGAGCGCGAGTATTTTTCTTCAATAGCCACTTTAACTTTGCCAGAAAAATAAGCGCCAGAAGGCGCAGTTGCGATAATAAACTTATACGCATTAGCAGGCGACGCATGAAAACCATTTCCAGAAGCAAAAATAAAAGGTCTTATGTACAAAGAACCGCCAGAGTTTGTAGGAATCCAATTGCTATCCAGTTTTAAAAGTGCTTTTAAGCCTTCCATAAAATACGCTTCTGGTAATTCAGGTATTGCCAAGCGTTTTGCTGAAATATTTAAACGCTTACAATTGTCCATTGGACGAAATAACCACACGTCTTCATTAGTGTCTTTATAGGCTTTCATGCCTTCAAAAATAGACTGTCCGTAATGAAATATTTTAGCAGAAGGGTCCAAAGTAATAGGTTGGTAAGGTACAATTGTAGGAGTTTCCCAAGCGCCATTTTTATAATCGCAAACCAACATATGATCTGAAAACACACTACCAAATGCTAAATTGTTAAAATCTACATCACTTATCTTGCTTTTTTCACACTTAGTTACAGGGATATTGTTGATTATATTTTCCATGGATATGTTTTGAGTATATTTTGCAAAATTATGAAAATATAATGGTATTTAATTTAGTATTGGATTAAGAACTCGTTTAAACTTTTTCAATTGGCTAAAAAAGTATTGATTTTTATACACTTTTGATTTTATAAAAGTGATTGTGTTTTTAACTTTTATAAGTGATTATTACGTAATGCTCTTTGTATTATACTTTAAATTAAAAAGTTTAGAAACATTCTAACAAAAAAAACAAGTATCTTAGTGGCGTTATTAAAATTTATTAAAATTATGAGAAAAATAGCTGCCCTTTTGGTTGTGTTAGTTGCTTTTGCAGCGTGTAAAAGTGAAAAGAAAGAACCTGCAAATGATACTGTAAAAGAAGAAGTGACTTATGCTTCTTTTGGAAAAGAAATAGTTGCTGATGATGCCGTTGCTGCTAAATCTATGGCAAAGCATTATAAAGACATGAGTGTAGGAGATAGTATTCCTTCTAAAATGATTGCTACTGTTGAAGAAGTATGTCAAGCTAAAGGTTGTTGGATGAAATTAAAACTAGAAGATGATAGCCAAGTTATGGTGAAGTTTAAAGACTATGCTTTTTTTGTGCCTAAAAATATTGCTGGTAAAGAAGTAATCATAAACGGACAAGCTTTTGTTACTGAAACTTCAGTAGATCAATTACGCCATATTGCTGAAGATGGAGGAAAAACAACTGAAGAAATTGAAGCAATAACTGAGCCTAAAAAAGAATATGCTTTTTTAGCAGATGGTGTATTGTTAAAAGAAGAGTAAATGAGACTATTTGCTTGCATAGCTTTGACTTTTGTGCTTTTTGGGTGTGGTGAGTCTGATAAAAAAGAAACCATTGAGCAAAAAGAGGAGATTGTGTATGATATGTACGAACCGTCTGAAATGGCTATCCTCATGAATCAAATGTATGAACATAACATGAAGGTAAAGCAAGATATTTTGGAGGGTAAAACACCAACACAATTTCCAATGGATTTTCTTAAAATCCATTCTGCTGAAATGACCAAAGCATCTGATAGAAATGAAACTTTTGAAAGCTTTTCAAAGTTGTTTATAGCAACAGAAAAGGAAATATTCAATGACGAATCTACAGTAGATATCAAAGAAAGGTTTAATAACGCTGTAAACTTGTGTGTGGCATGTCACCAAACCAGTTGTACAGGTCCAATACCTAGAATAAAAAAGTTGCTTATCAACTAGTTTTGAAGCGAAAAATTATTACCACAGCAGACGGTTCTAAAACCATTCAAATTGAAGATTGGAACGAACAATACCATTCTGTTCATGGTGCTATACAAGAGGCTATGCATGTTTTTATACTGCATGGTCTTTTTTGTTTTTTAGATAGCCATAAACCAATTTCTATCCTTGAAATAGGTTTTGGTACAGGACTAAATGCATTTATTACACTTTTAGAAAGTGAAAAAAGCAACCTTCATATCAATTACACAGGAGTAGAGGCTTATCCTGTAACACAAGAAGAAGTTGATGCTCTAAATTATACCGAACAGTTAAAAACTAACAACACTTTATTCTCTAAACTACACCAATGCGATTGGGAAATATTACACCATATTACGCCTAAATTCTCATTAACCAAACAACAGAAGTTTTTTAAAGAAATTGATGCTGTAGTAGAATATGATCTCATATACTTTGATGCTTTTGGAGCAAGAGTGCAACCAGAACTTTGGACAGAAGGTATTTTTGAATTAATGTATAAGGCATTAAAAACCAAAGGTGTATTAGTTACCTATTCCGCAAAAGGAAGTGTAAGACGCGCAATGCAAGCTGTAGGATTTAGTGTTGAAAAACTTCCTGGACCACCAGGAAAACGTGAAATGCTTAGAGCTACTAAGTTAGAAGTTTAAAGTTTAGTTAAATCTGTTAAACCTTAATTAAATACCAAGTCTAAGGGTAAACTATTTCGTAATTTTATTAAAAAATTGTAAATGAGAGTCTTAATTACAGGCGCAACAGGTTTGATAGGAAAAGCAATAGTGAAGCAATGCCATAAAAAAGGTATTGAAGTTCATTATTTAACAACTTCTAAAAATAAAATAAGTACAGCAAGTAACTATAAAGGATTTTATTGGAATCCTAAAAACAATGAAATTGATAGTGAGTGTTTTGTGGGTGTAGATGCTATAATTAATTTAGCAGGAGCCTCAATTTCTAAACGTTGGACACCAAGCTACAAACAACAAATTTTAGACAGTAGAATTCAGTCCTTAGAGTTGTTGAAATCAACCCTTGCAAATGAAAATATTAGTGTAAAGCAAATTATTTCGGCAAGTGCTATTGGTGTTTATCCTGATTCTTTAACCAATTATTATGAAGAAACTTTTGATGAAGTTTCGCCAACATTCTTAGGAAAGGTGGTCAATGCTTGGGAAGATAAAGTTGATGCTTTTAAAGCGTTAAACATAAAAGTAACCAAAGTTAGAATAGGCTTGGTTTTAGATGCTAAGGAAGGTGCGTTACCAGAAATGGTTAAACCTGTAAAGTTTGGTGCTGGAGCAGCTTTTGGCGAAGGCACACAATGGCAATCTTGGATTCATGTAAAGGATTTAGCTAGACTTTTTGTGTATACATTTACTGAAGAACTTGAAGGCGTTTATAATGGTGTAGCTCCCAATCCTGTGACCAATAATGAGTTGATTAAAGCTATTGCAAAACAAAAAAAGAGACCTTTGTTATTACCTAATATTCCAAAATCTATTATGAAACTTCTATTAGGAGAGATGCATATACTGCTTTTTGAAAGTCAAAGAGTGAGTAGTAAGAAAATAGAAGATGAAGGATTCCATTTTAAGCATCATCATTTACAACCAACACTTGAAGATTTATTAAAATAAAACATATAAAAAAAGCCACTCCAAAAAAGAGTGGCTTCAAATTTTATCTTGAAAATTAATTAAGACTTGTTAGCCTTAACAGTAATTTTTAATTCAATATCATCGTTGATGAACTTATCACCTAAGTTATCAAAGAACGATTTTGAACCGTATTTTACGTCCCATTTAGAACGGTCAATAGTAAATGTTTCACTAGTGATAGTAACAGAATCTCCACTTTCAGTAACTGTTACAGGAATAGTAATGTTATTAGTTTTCTCTTTTAACTTTAAGTTTCCAGATAAGTTTCCGTTTTCAAAACCAGTTACTTCAAAACCAGCAGAAGGGTATTTTTCTACGTCAAAGAAATCAGCATTTTTTAAATGACCAACTAATTTACCGTTCATTTCTTCTTCAGCAGGAATATCAGTAACAGTAATAGAATTCATGTCAATTAAAAACGTACCACTTTCAATAGCTCCATCTTTTACAGTAACTACACCGCTTTCAACAGCAATAGTTCCGTCATGGCTTCCTGTAGGTTTGTAACCTTTCCAAGTTATAGTTGAAGCAGCAGCATCCACTGAGTATTTAGTGGCTTCTGCAGTAGTTTCAGCTACTGTTTCAGCATCTGTAGTTTCAGCTTCTTTAGCCTTATCTTTGCAACCAACAACTGCAAGTCCTAAAAACGCTACAAATAAAATATTTAAAAAATTAGTTTTCATATAAAGTTTAAGTTTTTGTGTTAAAGAACAAATTTAAATATTTAAAAAGACACTTTTGTTAAAAAAGAGTAAAAAATATTTAGTGACATTTTGACATTTTAATAATAATGGCAGTACTTTTGCCAACTATTATTCGAAGAATAAAGCGCACTTAACAATGAGTAAAAAAGATAAAAGCGAACAAGCTGAAAAAGAACAAATACAAGAAGAAGTAACTACTGATACAGCTCAGGTAGAAGAACTTAGCATAGAAGAAAAACTAAATGAAGATTTAGCAAAAGAAAAAGACAAGTTTATGCGTCTTTTTGCTGAATTTGAAAACTACAAAAAGCGTACTGCCAAAGAGCGTCTAGATTTATTTAAAACTGCAAGTCAGGATGTAATGTTGGCAATGTTGCCAGTTTTAGACGATTTTGAAAGAGCTTTAACGCATATTGAAGAAGATAAAGAAGCTGAAGATTTAAGAAAAGGTGTATTGCTCATCTACCAAAAACTATTAAAAACCCTAGAGCAAAAAGGGTTGAGCGCTATTGTAGTAAAACAAGGAGATATGTTTAATGCAGATGACCATGAAGCTATTACCCAAATTCCTGCTCCAAGCGACGATTTAAAAGGAAAAATTATAGACGTTGTTGAAAAAGGATATAAGCTAGGAGATAAGGTAATACGTTTTCCTAAAGTGGTTATTGGACAATAAAAGATATGGCAAAAAGAGATTATTACGAAGTATTAGGAGTCAGTAAACAGGCTACTGCAGCAGAAATAAAAAAAGCTTACCGTAAAATGGCATTAAAATACCATCCTGATAAAAATCCGGATGATAAAGATGCTGAAGCTAAATTTAAAGAAGCAGCCGAAGCTTATGAAGTTTTAAGTAACGCTGACAAGAAAGCACGTTATGACCAATTTGGTCACCAAGCATTTGAAGGCGCAGGAGGCTTTGGTGGTGGAGGTATGAATATGGATGACATATTCAGTCAGTTTGGTGATATTTTTGGAGGTGCTTTTGGTGGAGGTGGTTTCTCTGGTTTTGGTGGCGGATTTGGTGGAGGTCAAAGACGCGCTAAAGGAAGTAACTTAAGAATTAGAGTGACTTTAACACTAGAAGAGATTGCTAATGGTGTTGAGAAAAAAATCAAAGTAAAACGTAAAATTCAAGCACCAGGAACAACCTATAAAACTTGTGGTACTTGTAATGGAACAGGTCAGGTTACCAGAATAACCAATACCATTTTAGGTAGAATGCAAACCTCTGCACCATGTCAAACCTGTGGAGGAGCTGGTCAAACTATTGATAAAAAACCTGCTGATGCTGATGCACAAGGTTTAAAAGTTGCTGAAGAAACCGTTTCAGTAAAAATTCCTGCAGGTGTGGTTGATGGTATGCAGCTTAAAGTTACAGGAAAAGGTAACGATGCTCCAGGAAATGGTATCTCTGGTGATTTGTTGGTTGCTATACAAGAAGAAGAGCACCCAACCTTAAAACGTGAAGGTGACAATTTGCATTACGATTTATATGTAAGTCTTCCTGATGCGGTTTTAGGAACCTCTACTGAGATTGATACTGTTACTGGTAAAGTAAGAATAAAAATAGAAGCTGGTGTTCAATCTGGTAAAATCCTTCGCTTACGCGGAAAAGGAATACCAAGTATTAACGGTTATGGTAAAGGGGATTTGCTAGTTCATGTGAATGTATGGACTCCAAAAACGCTTAATAAACAGCAAAAAGAATTTTTTGAAAACATGAGAGAAGATGAACACTTTGCTCCAAAACCAGAAAGCAGTGACAAGTCATTTTTTGAAAAAGTTAAAGATATGTTTTCTTAAAAAACTCTTAATTTAATAAAAAACACTATATTTGAATATCACTAATTAACTTTAGTGGTAATTTTTCTTTTTCATAGCAATTTTTTCCCATCCTTAATTTTTTAAGGGTGGGTTTTGTTTTTTTAGATACAATTGTTGATATTTAAATGCCTATAAAAAGGCTACTTGTGTAACATTTAATATCTTTACGCAACAAATAAATATATTTCACAAAACAACATATATGAGCAATTTATTAGTGGCTAATTCTGTTTCTAAAAGTTTTGGAAACTTTAAAGCACTAAACAATGTTTCCATTTCTGTACCTACAGGAAGTATATTTGGTCTTCTTGGACCTAATGGAGCAGGGAAAACAACACTTATTAGAATTATCAATCAAATTACAATGCCAGATGAAGGTAGCGTAATGTTAGATGGAGATGCATTGCAACCTCATCATATTCAGGATATTGGTTATTTACCTGAAGAACGTGGACTATACAAATCCATGAAAGTTGGTGAACAAGCATTATACTTGGCACAACTGAAAGGATTGTCAAAATCTGTTGCTAAAGAGCGTCTAAAATACTGGTTTGATAAATTAGATATTGGTGATTGGTGGAATAAAAAAATACAAGAACTCAGTAAAGGACAAGCTCAAAAAATTCAATTTATAGTCACAGTTTTGCATCAACCTAAACTGTTGATTTTTGATGAACCATTTTCAGGCTTTGACCCTATAAACGCCAACTTGATTAAAGACGAGATTTTACAATTGAGAGATGAAGGAGCAACTGTTATCTTTTCAACACATCGTATGGAATCGGTTGAAGAGTTGTGCGACCACATTGCGTTAATACACGAGTCTAATAAAATATTGGATGGTAAATTAACAGATATTAAGCGTCAGTTTAAAACCAATACTTTTGAGGTTGGACTACAAACCGATAACATTAATGAGGTGACTAGATTAATAAAAGATAAGTTTGAAGTGTTTCCAGCTACGTTTAAAAATCTTAATGATGATTTAAAGCTGAACATTAAACTGAACACAAACGACACCTCTAACGATCTACTATCGTTTTTAACATCTAAAGCAGAAGTTCACCACTTTGTTGAAGTTGTGCCAAGTGCTAATGATATTTTTATTCAAACTGTAAAAAATAATTAAGAATGAATCATTTATCACTTATAATAAAAAGAGAATACCTTACAAAAGTTAAGAATAAATCATTCATAATAATGACAATTTTAAGTCCGTTGATTATGATTGCTCTTATTGCTGTGGTGGCTTATTTGACTCAGCTTAACAATAATAAAGAACGTACTATTGCCATTTTAGACGAGTCAGGATTGGTAAGCGATATTTTTAAAGATACAGAACATACCACTTACAAAGTTTTAACTAATACTACTCTTGAAGCCGCTAAAGAAGACGTAAAAACTAATGAAACTTATGGTTTATTGTACATCACCAAAAGTGCAGATACCACTCAGTTTTATAACAATGTTACGTTTTACTCAGAAGACACACCATCTTTAACTGTAATATCTTCTTTAGAAAACAAACTCGAAAAGAAATTTCAGGATATAAAATTGGAAAGAGATGGAGTAGACTTAGAGAAGATAAAATCTTCAAAAACAAGTGTTGATATTTCGCAGGAAAGCTTTTCAGGAGAAACCACTTCAAAAATTGATAATGTATTAAAATTAGCTTTTGGTGGTATAGCTGGTTACTTACTGTTCATGTTTATCATTATTTATGGAAACATGATTATGAGAAGTGTTATCGAGGAAAAAACCAGTAGAATAATTGAAGTCATCATTTCTTCAGTAAAGCCTATTCAGCTTATGATGGGTAAGATTATTGGAACATCCTTAGCAGGTATTACTCAATTTGTAATTTGGGTGATTTTAGGAGGTTTAATGATGCTTATTGTGTCTACAATTTTCGGAATTGATTTTAGTGAGATGCAATCCTCTCAACAACAGCTAATGCAACAAGCTATGGAGAGTCCTGAGTTTGAGTCGCAACTAAAACTTGCTTTTGCAGCATTTCAAAACTTACCAATAGCTAACCTTATACTTGCATTCATCTTTTTCTTTGTTGGAGGCTATTTACTGTACAGTTCTCTATATGCAGCCATTGGAGCAGCAGTAGATAACGAAACAGATACACAACAGTTTATGATGCCTATTTTAATGCCTTTAATTTTGGCAGTATATGTTGGTGTATTCACAGTAATTGAAGATCCACACGGAACCGTTTCAACAGTATTCTCATTTATTCCGTTAACCTCTCCTGTGGTTATGCTTATGCGTATTCCTTTTGGAGTACCAATTTGGCAACAACTGTTGTCATTGGCATTATTAATTGGTACATTTATGTTTACGGTTTGGTTTGCAGCAAAAATTTACAGAGTAGGTATTTTAATGTATGGTAAAAAACCAAGCTACAAAGAGCTTTATAAATGGTTGAAATACTAATTGCATGAAAGATTTTTTAAAAGCTTTAAAAGAATCTTACAAGATTACTGATAATATCTCCATAAGCATCATGGATGTTATTATATTGGTTGTAGTCTTAGTTATTGCAAGTGTAATATTAAGACTTATTCGTAAGCTAATTACTAGAAACCTACCGTATTCTGACAAGCAAAAATTTAAAGTAGTTTTTTCCTACGGAAGATGGTTTATATATGTTGTAATAATGCTAATAACGCTGCACACTTTAGGTGTAAATGTTACTGGTATTTTTGCAGCATCTGCAGCACTTTTAATTGGTATTGGTCTTGCGCTACAAACCCTGTTTCAAGATATTATTTCAGGTGTTTTTATACTTATAGATCAAACAGTACACGTTGGAGACATTATTGAAATAGATGGAAAAGTAGGACGTGTTGAGGAAATTAAATTAAGAACAACTCGAGCAGTAACTATAGATAATAAAGTGCTAATTATTCCTAATCACTTATACTTAACCAATACTTTATACAATTGGACTCAAAACGGAACTATAACTAGAGATAGTGTGTCAGTTGGTGTTGCTTATGGGAGTGATGTACAGTTGGTTAAAAAGCTGTTGTTACAAGCTGCCAATTCGCATCCTGATACTTTAAGCGAACCAGAAACAGCTGTTGTTTTTACCGATTTTGGAGACAGTTCACTTAACTTTAAAGTGGTTTTTACGCTTAATGATAGTTTTAAAGGACAATTTCCGAGAAGCGATATTCGTTTTGAAATTGACCGATTATTTAGAGAGCATAATATATCTATACCATTTCCGCAAAGAGATATTCACATTATATCAAAACCTAAAGAATAAAATATGCCTAAAATATTAATTATAGAAGACGAAGCAGCTATTAGAAGAGTATTGGTTAAAATACTTTCAGAAGAAAATGATACTTATGAGGTTTTTGAAGCTGAAGATGGTCTTGTTGGAATTGAAAAGATTAAAAAAGACGATTTTGACCTAGTACTTTGCGATATAAAAATGCCAAAAATGGATGGTGTTGAGGTTTTAGAAGCTGTTAAAAAATTAAAACCTGAAACTCCTATGGTTATGATTTCTGGTCATGGAGATCTTGATACTGCTGTAAATACAATGCGACTTGGTGCGTTTGATTATATTTCAAAACCACCAGATCTTAATAGGTTGCTGAATACTGTTCGTATTGCTTTAGATAGAAAAGAACTTGTGGTTGAGAACACTAGGCTTAAAAAGAAAGTGAGCAAAAACTATGAGATGATAGGTGAGAGTAAGGCGATTCTTCATATTAAAGAAATGATAGAAAAAGTGTCTGCTACAGACGCTCGTGTACTTATTACTGGACCAAACGGAACAGGAAAAGAGCTCGTAGCGCATTGGTTACATCAAAAGAGTGATCGTTCTAAAGGTCCTTTAATAGAGGTAAACTGTGCTGCAATTCCGTCAGAACTTATCGAGAGTGAATTATTTGGCCATGTAAAAGGTGCGTTTACTAGTGCTGTTAAAGACAGAGCAGGTAAGTTTGAAGCAGCTAATGGAGGTACTATTTTTCTTGATGAAATTGGTGATATGAGTTTGTCTGCTCAGGCTAAAGTTCTTAGAGCATTACAGGAAAATAAAATTCAGCGCGTAGGTAACGATAAAGACATAAAAGTAGATGTAAGAGTTGTTGCTGCAACTAACAAAGACTTGAAAAAGGAAATCGCTGACGGTAAGTTTAGAGAAGATTTGTACCATAGGTTAGCGGTAATATTAATTCAAGTGCCTGCTTTAAATGATAGGAGAGAAGACATTCCGTTATTGGTAGATTTCTTTGCCAATAAAATAGCAACAGAACAAGGTTCGACCAAAAAAGAATTCTCTGATAAGGCTATAAAACTGTTACAAGAATATGATTGGACAGGTAACATTAGAGAGTTAAGAAACGTAGTAGAACGTTTAATTATCCTTGGAGAAAAAATAGTAAGCGAAAATGACGTGAAGTTGTTTGCTTCAAAATAACACCTAACCGTATGAAAAAGAACATTGATATCAACGATTTTAAGGTAACGCAAAACATTTCTTTAAAAAATGTAAGTACTACCTATGACCTTGAAGCAGATAAAGATAAGATTGAAGATGAAATGGAAGAGGTGTGCGAAGACCTTGCTGATATTCAAAATGCAATGTATGCGCATGGTAAATATGCTGTTTTAATTTGTATTCAAGGTATGGATACAGCAGGAAAAGACAGTATGATACGCGAGGTTTTTAAGGAGTTAAACGCAAGAGGTGTTGTGGTGCATAGCTTTAAAGTTCCAACCGAATTAGAGCTAAAACACGATTACCTTTGGAGGCATTACATTGCTTTACCTGCTCGTGGAAAGTTTGGAGTTTTTAATCGTACGCATTACGAAAATGTATTGGTAACAAGAGTGCATCCTAATTATATTTTAAATGAAAACTTGCCTGATGTTCATTCGGTAGAGGATGTTAACGAAGCCTTTTGGGATAAACGTTTTGAGCAAATCAATAATTTTGAAAAGCACATTGCTGATAACGGAACTATTATCTTCAAATTCTTTTTACACCTTTCAAAAGAAGAACAGAAAAACCGATTACTTCGTAGGTTGGAAAAACAAGAAAAAAACTGGAAATTTTCTCCAGGCGATTTAAAAGAGCGCAAACTTTGGGACAACTATCAAGAGTGCTATGAAGATGCTATTAATAGAACGTCTAAAGCACATGCGCCTTGGTACACTATTCCTGCTGATGATAAACCTACAGCACGTTATATTGTAGCCAAAATTTTATACAATACACTGAAGCAGTATGACGATATCAAGGAGCCTGAATTAGATGATGACGTAAAAGAAAACCTTCATATTTACAAACAGCAATTAGAAAATGAATAAGTTTTTAAGTTTTCTTTTAGAGTTTAATGTCATTTAAAACTTATCTTTAGCTTTTTAAAACATTAACCATCTATGAGAAACATTTTATTTCTACTCAGTATTCTTGTATCCATTTCAGTAACTGCACAAGAAGATGCTGATAACATTAAAAAAATATACTCAACATCATTAACCAACGGAAAAAGCTACGAATGGTTAGACCATTTATCTAATCAAATTGGAGGTCGACTTTCAGGTTCTTTAAATGCTGAAAAAGCGGTTGAATATACTAAAGAAGAATTAGAAAAATTAGGTTTAGACAAAGTATGGTTGCAACCAGTTATGGTACCAAGATGGGTAAGAGGCGCGCCTGAGTTTGCATATATTGAAACCTCTCCAGGAAAGACTACAAGTGTAAATATTTGTGCCTTAGGAGGCTCGATAGCAACTCCAAGTGGAGGCATAAAAGCTAATGTAGTTGAGGTTAAAAGTTTGGATGAATTAGAGACTCTAGGCAAAGAAAAAATAGAAGGTAAGATTGTGTTTTTTAATAGACCAATGCAAGCCGACTTAATCAATACTTTTGAAGCTTATGGAGGTTGTGTAGACCAAAGATATGCTGGAGCAAGAGAAGCAGGAAAGTTTGGAGCTGTTGGTGTAATTGTACGTTCAGTTAATTTAAGGTTAGACGATTATCCGCATACAGGAAGCATGAGTTATGGCGATTTACCTAACTCACAACGTATTCCTTCAGCAGCAATAAGCACTAACGATGCTGAGTTGCTAAGTAATATGCTAGGTTTAAATAAAGATATTAAGTTTTACTTCAGTCAGCATTGTCAACAATTAAAAGATGTGCAGTCTTATAATGTTATTGGAGAAATTATAGGTAGTGAATTTCCTAACGAATATATTATTGTTGGAGGTCATTTAGATTCATGGGATTTAGGTGATGGTTCTCACGATGATGGAGCAGGTTGTGTGCAATCTATGGATGTGTTACGATTGTTAAAAGAAAGTGGTATAAAACCAAAGCGTAGTATTCGTGTGGTGTTGTTTATGAATGAAGAAAACGGACTTAGAGGAGGACGAAAATATGCTGAAGTTGCAAAGGCAAAAGGCGAGAAGCACGTTTTTGCTTTAGAAAGTGATTCGGGTGGATTTACACCTAGAGGATTTACTTTTGATTGCAGTGATGCGGTTTATAATAAAGTTTTAGGTTGGAAAGAACTCTTTAAGCCCTACTTAATTCATTATTTTGAAAAAGGAGGAAGTGGAGCAGACATTGGACCTTTAAAAGATGATAATATTGTATTAGCAGGTTTAAGACCAGATTCTCAACGTTATTTTGATCACCATCATGCAGCTAATGATACTTTTGAGCATGTTAATAAAAGAGAGCTAGAGCTTGGTGCTGCAACAATGACTGCTTTGGTATATTTGTTTGATAAATATGGTACTGAAACAATAACTACAGAACAACAGTTAAAAGATTAATAGGTATGAAAAAAGTATGTTCAGCGTTATCCTTATTTTTTACGCTATCCATTGTGGCTCAAAATAATGATGATAATTTACCTTATTACGAAATCCCTGAATATTCAGATACTTACACAGCAGGAACTGTAGCCGCAAGAATGATAGATGGTTTAGGGTTTAGGTTTTATTGGGCTACAGATGGATTGACAGAAGAGGATTTAAGTTATAAACCTATTGGTGGCTCACGCTCTACAGGAGAAACCGTTGATCATGTTTTAACACTTTCTTATGTGATTTTAAGTGCAGCTTTACATCAACCATATGATAAAAAAGATACATCACAATTAAGTTTTGTAGAAAAACGTAAACAAACATTAATCAATTTAAAAACAGCTGCTGATATTTTAAGAGCTAGTGATGATGTATCAAAATTTGTTATTGTTTTTGGAGAAAGAGAAAATCCTTTTTGGAATGCTATTAATGGCCCAATTGCTGATGCAATATGGCATTCAGGACAAATAGCATCTTATAGAAGAACTTCAGGAAATCCAATAAATTCTGATATTAATCATTTTACAGGTACTGTGAAAAGTAATTAGTTTACTAAGGCTGTAATTTCACTAGCTATATGTTTTATTTTTTCGCGAGTAATAGGTTTAATAATGTAGTTTGAAACGTTTTGGTACTCGTTAGCTTTTTGAATATCGTTAGGATCAATTGAGGAACTAACAATAAAAATGATAATTTTCTTTTTGGTTTTGTGTTTTACAAACTCATCAAGAAACTGCCATCCATCCATAATAGGCATATTCAAATCCAGTAAAATAAGTTCAGGAAGTTCTTCTTCATTATTAGCATCCATTAATGGCGTTAAATGATTTATGGCATCTTCTCCGTTAGGAAATACTAAAATGTTTTGACAGATTTTTTCCTTATCGAACATCTTTTTTGTTGTAAAAACAAAAATAGGATCGTCGTCTATTATATATAGGGTGTTAATTGATTTCATGTTTTAAATGTAGTAAAAATGTTGTACCAATACCTACTTCACTTTCAACTTCTATTTTTCCACCTATAGCTTCTACCTGATTTTTGGTTATAAATAACCCAAGACCTCTAGAATCTTTGTGCTTGTGAAAGGTTTTGTACATCCCAAATAATTTTTTTCTGTGTCTGTTTAAATCGATACCCATTCCATTGTCTTCAATTTTTAAAATAAGATATTGGTTATCGTCAGTAAAACTAGTACTAATATTAATTTTTGGAGCAACATCAGGCTTTTTATACTTTATACTATTACTTATAAAATTTAAAAGAATACTGTCTAAATAAGCAGGTACAGTATCAATGATAAGATGTTTTGGTACATTATTGATTATGCTTCCATCATTTTCTAAGATGTGTGCTTTTAAGCTTTCTTTTGTTTTGTTTATGGCTTCATAAAGATTGGTTGGTGTTAAATCTTCATGCAGTTTTGTGTTTAAAATAGCAACTTGGTTAAGGTTTTCTACCGTTTCACTTAAATTATTAACTGCAGTGTCAACTAGAGGAAAATAGCTATTATCAGTAGCTTCAGGTTCTTCGTGTTTCATCAAATCTAGTAACATTTCTAAGTTACCAGAATGTGAACGCAAATTATGCGAAACTATGTGAGCAAAGTTTAATAATCTTGAATTTTGGTCTTTAGTGATTTCTAAAAGGGTGTTAACTTTTTTCTGAGATTCTTTTCGTTTAGTAATATCATTTATTTGAGCGACTAGGTGAAGAGGTGTGTCATCTTCATTACTAACTAAAGATACATTAAGACTAGCCCAAATTATACTTCCATTTTTATGAAGATATCTTTTTTCTATTTGAAAATTTGAGATTTCATTACTTAATAGTTTTGCAAATTTTTTATCTCCTAAAGTAGTGTCTTCTTTGTGAGTTATATCTTTAAAATTAAAAGTTTTAAACTCATCAGTAGTATAACCTAGCATGTTTCTTAAGCTTTGGTTTACCCTAATGAATTTACCCTCTAAACTTACAATAGCCATTCCAATGGAGGCACTGTCAAAAGTTTTTCTAAACTGTTGTTCTCTTAGTGCAACCTTTTTTTGAGTTTTATTTTTCTCAGTAATGTCTTGAAATAGTCCTTGAACTTTTACGCATTTTTCATTCTCTAATACAGGAAAACCAATAGCGCGAACCCATTTTTCTCGACCTTTAGCACTTACAAGTTCTAATTCTACGTCATAAGGTTCTCCTTGCTCAATACACCTATTGAAATAGTAAGTTATTTTATCTCTAGAGTAGCCTTCTTTGTAAAAATCTAGTGCTTTTTCAAGTTCTATATTATAGGATTTTCCAACATCATGAATTTCTCTAGTTATATCACTCCATTGAATTTCATAAGGTTCTAGTAATACTTGCCATGTACCAATTTTTGCAGCTTTCTGAATAAAATCGAGAACTTGCTGAGAGTCGTTTACATTGAATTGCATATATAGCTATTAGTTTTAAGGTATTATTGGGATAATTCAAATATACAATTTGAAATGAAATTTGCAATTATACCGTTACTAATAACTTAATGGTTTTGATTACTTAACAATGTTTGAGTATGCTTCTTAAACATTTAATCGGTCTTTTTACGTTTAATAAATCTTATAACAAAGAAAATAGCAGTTAGTAAACCTATAAAAACAGCTGTAGCTATCATTTCTTTATGAGAAAGATTAGATAAGAAATATATAATAATGCCAATTGATAGAATTGGAACAGTTAGTCCACCAGGAATTTTAAATTCACCAGCCTCAGATTTTTTAGTTTTCCTAAGTTTTATAACTGAAAGTGCTACACCCAAGTAAAGTAAAAGAATAGAGCTAGTAGCAATAATTACAAGTTGTTCAAAACTTCCTGTAGATGCAAATAAAAACACCAAAAAACCATGTACAATAATTGCAATGTATGGTGTAGCAAATTTAGGGTGGATTTT
The DNA here is from genome assembly GCF_050509525.1 of Gaetbulibacter sp. PBL-D1. Classification (NCBI taxonomy): domain Bacteria; kingdom Pseudomonadati; phylum Bacteroidota; class Flavobacteriia; order Flavobacteriales; family Flavobacteriaceae; genus Gaetbulibacter; species Gaetbulibacter sp. PBL-D1. Next base: position 95,594 of record NZ_JBNWKB010000006.1, read on the forward strand.
AGCTAGTGGTTTTATAGGAATAACTTTATCTCTAGCTAAAGCATACATTACTCTTGGTGAGTTTAGCAAGTCGCCACTAACCATACCAAACATTGAAACAGCGGCTCCAATGGTAAGTAAAACATAACCAAATGTTCCCATTGATATTTTTGCGGTTTCAGCTAGAGGTGTTGCTTTGTGGTTTATTAAATCAGTTCCAAGAACACCTTGCGACACCGTTTGAATAAGAATATATAATACTACTACAGAGCCTATGCTGAAAAAAATTGAACGAGGTATTGTGCGTTTAGGATTCTTAATTTCTCCACCAACAATTAACCCAGTTTCACAACCTAAAAAAGCAAAAAAGAGAATTAATGAGGATTCACCAAGTTGACCTAAGGTAGGTAATGTCTCAATATGCAAATTAGACACTGATATGTTTTTAAACCCTAAAACCACTAAAACAATTAAAGGAATAACTTTTAAAAGTGTGTTGATTTTCACCAAACCAATACCTTGTTTTATACCTCTTACATTAATTGTAACCAGTAATACATACACTATAAGTAACGAAAGTACTCTGTAAGAAGTTAATTCAAACAAAGGGTTGAATGTTGCTATAATATTTAATAGCGCATTAGCTACTGCTGCAGATGCAAGTATATTACTACCTGAAGCAAAAATACCTGCAAGAAAACCTGCATAATCACCAAAAGCGGTTTCAATGTAAGTGTAAGGACCTCCAGTATTATTTACTTTACTTCCTGCTTCAGCAAAGCAGAGTACTATTAATGCAATAAGAATTCCACAAAAAATGTAAGAAAAAATACTTGCTGAACCCATAATGCCAGCAATTACAGCAGGAAGAGCAAAAATTCCAGCTCCAATCATAATGTTCATTATATTGGCAGATAACCCAAAAACACCAATGGAGCGTTTTAAGCCTTCATCTTTTTTTATCATCTTTTAAGTGTTAGTTTTTTACCATAAGTTAATTGTCTCCAAATCCATTCCATTGGGCCAAATTTAAAATAGTTAAGCCATAGTTTGCTGAGAATAACTTGAAGAACAAAAATAGTTAAGGCAATTAGCATCACAATAGTAAAACCATATTTTCCAGTTTGATTGAATCCAAAACCGTAAAAAATAATTATTGAAATAATGGTTTGTGTGAGGTAGCATGTTAATGCCATTTTTCCAACAGGCTTAAACCAGTTTAAAAAACTTACTTTTCTTTTGCATAGTAAAGCAATTCCTGCAGCAAAAGCCATAGCTAATGGTACAGTGCCAAAGGCATAAGTTAGTATATGTAAGATTTCTAGTGACACATTTTTTACGCTAAAAAATTCTATATAACCTCTTATGAAGTTCATTGGTAAACCTAGTAGAATTCCAATAAGTAAGCTCTTCCTTAAAAATGGAATATTGTTTAATAAATTTTCATTTAAAATTTTTCTTCCAGCCCAAATGCCTAATAAGAAAATACCAAAAACTTTAAAAATGCGACCTTCTTCTAAAATCATACCTATCCTAATAAATGCATTTCCTAAACTCATTTTAAAAAAATCAGGAAGGTTTGTGTTGGTTAAAAAAGCTACAATGTTAGGTTGTAAGTGGCCATTCATTTCTATAACTGGCATTCCAAAATGTTGATATATATTTGTACTTAGTTGAAAGTAAGTTCCAGGATAAAATATTCCAGTAAAGTATATAAATGCCCAATTTACAATAGGGGCTAAAATTAAGATTATGGCAGTAACTAAAAGTGTTTTATTTGATTTTTTAATAAACCAAATCAAGAAAAAGCCCAAAAGCGCATAGAGTGTTAAAATATCACCAGGCCATAAAAGAAACAAGTGTATTAATCCAAACACTAAGAGCCAAAACATACGTCTCCTAAAAAAACGAGCAAATGCCTTGTTGTGTGAAGTGACATTGTTAAACTGGATAGTACAACCTATGCCAAAAAGTAATGAGAAAATAGAATAGAATTTTCCATCTACAAGCACATACATTATATAGTTGAAAATTTCATCGGTAGCCCAATTTATTTCTCTTAAGTTGCTATCTGCATTGACAAACCAAAGTCCAGAAAAAAACGGAATATTTGCAGTGAAAATAAACATAATAGCGATGCCTCTTAGAATATCTAAATATTCTATGCGATTATTTTTTACAACAGGGTTAATGGTTTGGTTTTGCATAAGGTTGGTTTTTTAAATTTTTAATTAAGAAGAGAGTATTTTATTAAAAGATTATCATCTTTCCGCCATCGAATCCAACCAGTTCCTAGGGTTTTATAATTATTATCTTGTAATTCAACATACAACCATTCATTTTGAATTTTTATAGGTCGCATAAAGCTATATGGTATAGTTACTGTTTCAGCATGCTCTAAAGGTTTTATATATACTTTATAGGCAGAAGGTTCTCGAAACTCAACACTATGAACACCCAATAAAAACTCTGGCCAATATTGAAGTTTTCCAGCGTATCTGTCTACAAAAGCAGTTTGGTTGATTCTAGTATTTACAACTACTTCAATAAAATCATGTGATATGGATTTTACTTTGAAATACAGCATGTCATAATCCAGTTTCAAATGCTCTGGCATTAACCAAGAAGGAGCAGTTGCTATATCAAAACCTCCATATTCTCGTTGTTTAAATGTTATGCTATCAACAGGTATATGTTCTTGAACAGATTTCCTATGAGTTAAATTTCCATAGAAATAGAGCGTTTTGTGCTCATAAAAGTTAGGAGAGAACATACCTAAACCCATTTCATTTTTAAGTTGTTTTTCAACGTTTGTGCGTGTTAACATCGCCATAGGTTTTGCATCTAAAGTTGGAGTAGTAGGTTGTTCCTTTTTAGGGAGCTCATCTTTTAATTTCTCTTGTTGTCGTTTTTGGTATTTTAGTGTGAAATATGTAAATGAGGCAATAACAATGAGCGTTAAAAAAATATTGATTTTAATGATTAGATTTCGTTTAGATTTTATAGCTGTAAGTATTGATAAGAGCAACCCAATAAAGGCTCCAATAACGCCATAACCCAATACAATTGCACCACCAGCTAGCATTTGTCCTTTACCAGCTTCGGTAATACCTGCATAAATTAATCCTAAAAAGAAAAAGGCAATTATTGATAAAAAATACATTAATAAGCTATAAGGTTTAACCGCTTGATGTGCCATAATTAATAGGTTATTGTTTTAGTAACAGTTTCGCCTTTTTTCACTTCAATTGTAAATGTTTCGGTTTTTCCTTTATGCACTCCAAGGGTTACAACTTTAACTTTATAAGTCCCTGTGCTTAATAAAAATTCTCTAGGGTTGCTACTACTAGATGTATAGGTTCTTGAGGCTGCCACATTTTTATTGGCATCTACTTCATGGAAGTTAACAGTAGCATCAATTAATTCGCCACTTGAAGTTTGTACACCAACCATCACTTTTCCAGTGTCAAAATTATGGGTTAGTGGAGTTGTGGTGTTCGATTTTACTTCAACATTATCTATCTCAAAGTAGGTGTTGACACCTTTCATTACAAGGCCCTGAAAAGTAACTTTATATTTTCCAGCTGGTACTTCCATGGTTTTAGAACGACCATAAGTTCGAGTATTAGAGGCTACTTTCCCATTTGAGTCAAACATTTTTACCACAGCATCCCAACCTTCGCCATTATTAGTAGCGGTAACTTCTAGTGTGCCTCCATCAAAACTGATTGTTTCATGTTTTGTTTCCCCTTCTTTCATCTCAACTGTAATTGAAGTTCCAGGAATGTCTGAACCTTCAAGAGGTCTAATGGCAATGTCGTATTTTCCAGGAGGTAAATGTACCCAAGCTGAATCTCGATAAGTTCTTGATCCATCAACAGTTTCATTGGTTCCAGCTTTTGTTGCTTTTACCCATGCATCTACAGGTTCTCCGTTTTTTGTTGTATAAATAGAAAAATTGCCTTCGGGTTTATCTACTGTTGCTGATGTTGCTTCAGTAAGACCTTCTCCTAATGCACTAGCGTTTGAAGCGTCATAATACTTTCCGCCTCCAGCATCAGCAGCACATTTAAGCTGTTCGGTTTCATTTTCTTTTAAACCAAAACCAACAATGTGCAATTTAAAATCAATGCCACTTGCTTTAGCTTGTGCTACAATATCACAGAGATTGCCATCACACGACTCAATTCCATCGGTCACTAAGATTATAGTGGCTTTTACATTGTTTTCTTTTAAAGAGTTTATAGCTAAAGTTGCAGATCGTGCTAATGGTGTTTTCCCTAAGGGATTAATAGTTTTTACAGTTTCAGTGATTTTTGATTTAGAAGTATTGGTTATGTCTGCCATGTACTCAATATCATCACAGTCACCTTTGGTTCTATGTCCATAAGCAATAAGCCCAACATGTTGGTTTTCGGGTAGGTTGTTTACGGTTGTTGACATTACTTCGGAAGCAATTTCTTTTTTGGTTTTTCCATCAAGTTGTCCCCACATTGAACCACTTGCGTCATAAATAAATAAAATTGGCGAAGGAGCTTTTTGTTCTTGTGAATAGGTTTGAATAACGAATCCAAACAAAGAGAAAAGAATAACTAAACGTTTCATTTTTAAAAAATTTAATAAGAAGTAGATGAATCTCTTAAAAGTAAAATGGGAACGGGTTAAATTGTTGCGTTTTAAAATAAGCATAAAAGTCTTTTAAATGAGTGCTATTAATCAAAAGACTTGAGGAACAATTGTTTATAAATATAGTGTTTTGTTTGATTAGTTTTAACTTTTGAATAAAATCAATTTATGTTTAATCGCTATAACTAATGTTTATGTTTTTAAAGCTTTTTACTTTTTCTTGATGTTTTTTAAAGTTGGTGAATTTCAAAATTACAATAGTAAGTAATGGGATAAGAGCGATTAGTAAAAATAGAGCTTCCCAACTAAAATAAGATTTAAGCATTCCCAATAGAGCAGCACCTGTAGATCTTCCTAAGTTGGAAATAGTCATGTATAAAGTAAATTGACTGGCTGCTACGGTTTTCCAGCAAAGATGCATTGCTGCAGCAAAAATAGCTATGGTTAAAGAAACATATAAACAACCGTAAAGAAACATAAAACCATAAACAACTATTTTACTACTCCATGAATTTACTAAGAAAGAAAAGATAAGTATTGAAATGATTATCAAAATAAGATAGTGGTTAATCATTTTTAATTTTCCATGTTTATCCACCAAATAACCACCAATAAGCATCCCAACAATACCAGAAATAATATTGACTGTTGAGAAAACTTGAGAGAAACTCGTGTTAGTCCAACCTAACTCCTGTACCGTAAAAATCGGAAATAAGGCATCTACCACACCAAACAAATTGCTGACTACAAATACAGCAATTAAAAACAACATACTTGTAGGTTGTTTTACCACTTTAAGTAAGTTATTCAATAGTTGTTTCCAATTTCTACTTTGTTTATTTAGAGATTCTGAAGATATTTTGCCTTTAGTCCATGGTAGTAGTTTTTCACCAGGTCGCTCTTTTATGAAAATAGGAACTAAAATTATTAATGCTACAGTAATAGCTACTGAAGAAATAGCTAATGAAAACCCAATAGTATTAATCAAGAATGTACCAACTAGTAATGATAGGGAAGTACCTATTATCTTCGTTCCCCACATAAGCCCATTAGCCCTTGCTTGTTCTTTGACAGGAACCATATCTATAGCCATACCATCGGTTGCGACATCTTGAAAAGCACCAAAAAAGTTGACGCAGAATCCTGCAACCATAAGTCCTGTTATGTTATTAAGAGGGTCAGGTACAATACCATAAGCCAAAAAACTTAAGATTAACCCTAATTGCCCTAAAATTACCCAAGGTCGTTTTCTGCCCATGCTTAAAAATGTGTAACGATCCATTAGAGGTGCAACCACTATTTTAAAACTCCATGGAATTAAAGCAATACTTATAAAAGTGGCAATTTCAGCTGGAGATTTTCCATTCATAGCTAACCAAGCAGGTATGGCATAAAATGTAATGCCTTCTGGAATGCCCTGCGCCAAATACAATATCGAAAACGAAACATATCTCGTAATGACATTGTTACTTAGGGTTTTATGTGGTTTTATATTTTGTGATTTCATTCTTCAGGTATTAACAGTTAAAAACCCTAGATTAAATGTTGGTAGGATCTATGAATATCACCACATCGCAATCTTTGGTAAAATTTTTCAATTCAGATTTTATTGAAGTGTCCAATTCACATACATGAAGGTTTTCAGCATGTTCCAGTTCCATTAAATGATGATAGTTCTCTTTCTTTTTAATGTCTAAAGTTGAGATTTTCACATCAAAATTTTGATTTAAAAACAGGGATACAACATTATCATCTATGTATCCTGAACCACCTATGATACCTACTATTTTCATTTTGGGTTATTTGGTTTAATGTTCTGTTTTTTTTAATCCATAGATGTTCAAAATTTGTAGAGATATAATCGCATTCTGTTGGTTGACGACCTGATAAAACTCCTGAAACCATTACTTTCTCTTCACTAACAATTTTTAACTCTAGATTAGTAATTTCAATTTGTGTCCATTGGTTGATTAAAACAGCTTCAAGCGTTATAAAGTTTCTATTGTTTAAGCTTACAGTCTCAGTTCTCGACAATTCCCAATCCATTAACTGCTCTAAGGTCTTTAAAGATGTTGACGTCAGTTTGTTATCTTGTACTAAACTGTAATACAATGTTATGGAGTTTAGGTCTTGATTGTTTATTGTTGATTGAGAAACCCCAAAGTTTGATAGTAACAGTAAAGCTGAGTATAGAATTATTTTACCCATGATTTTGTATTACTTAAGGTAGATGCAATGGTTATAAGATCAGCTCTATAAATATTTAACACTAAACTTTAATGATGTTTTACTTATAACCATTGATTTAGTCATCTCCACCAAAACTAAAATCTACCTTTTTGTGAGTTGGTTATTTAGAAGCTTCGGCTTCTTGTTGCGACAATTCTTTTTTACTAGCTTCAATAGCTTGAAGTTCTAAGATAACCTCTGTTGGATCCCAGTAACCTAATTGTCTTACAATTTTACCATCAGCAAATCTATATGTAAGATGAACAGGCATTGTAATTTCTTTACCAGTTTCTTTCATTGTACCTTTCCATTCTAGCCAACAGTTTACCCAAGTTTCGCCATCGTCAGTTACTACCATTTCATATTCTGGATCATTGTCGGTAAACCCTCTGCTAGAGTAGTAATTTTCATTAGCTTTATGAAACGACATAGTTTCTTCTACAGTCATAAACTTATCAGAGTTGAAGTAAGTTTTACAAGTGTCAACATAAAAGCTGGTATCATAATTCTTGGCATTGTATTGCTGTATCGCTTTTTTTACTGTTTCAATTTCAGGCGACTGTTGTGTATAGCGTTTGCTTTGCTCTTGGCAAGCTGTAAATAAAACTAGTACAATACTTAAAATAAATAGCTTTTTCATTGGTTTAGGTTTTATTGTTTACTGTAGCTTAAATCAGGTCGCATCCAGCCAGATATTTCACTGTAACTTGAAATAAGACTATTTAAATTGTCAAAAAGCGGTCTAGCTTCTTCACCTAAGAGTTTCCAATTGTCTTCAGAAACTTGTTCATAATCCAAAGCGCTTTTAGCTGAAATAACCACAACAAATCTATCTCCAACGTGCCCAAAACCGTTTTGGTAAATGCGATAGTGCATTTTGGAATTTTTTTGTGCAAACAAATCTTTAATAGCTTTTATTGCTTCTCTGGTTTTACTTACGTTTTTGGCTGCAACATCCATAAAAATCCATCTTCGGTAGTTTTGCCCTTCTTGAGTTGTACTCATCCCATCTGGCATGTAAGACAGGTTTTCATTTAGTAATGTAATGTAGCTACCGTGTTTGTCGTAGCATTCGTTAAAACGCTCAAAGTAAGAGGTGAATTTTTCTTCACCTACGGTTTTAGCAAAATCTTCCATTGGATCTTCATCTAAATCTGCAAATTTTTCAACAGGAGTAATAGTTAAAAATGTACCATCATCCATTTGTGCAACACTCCAAGATTCTGAAAAATTATGCTTTTCACATAGTGCTTTAAACTCTTTAGCAACTTCAACATAGTCATTGTGCTTTGAAGGTTTCACTTGATCTTCATGAATAAGAAAAGCTTGAACCTGAGCTACTGTTACCATTGGAAGTACCAATAGTATAGCCAAAAGCAATAGTTTAGATTTCAATGTGTTTGAGGCACTAATTGTTTTTAAAGTTTTCATGATTAATAGTGTTTTTTGAATTATTTTTTGTCTAGGTTAGATAGTCCCGAGAACATCTCATCGGTATGCATTACAAAGTATTTGTTGAACTTTTTAAAGAATGCATCTCTATCATTTTCAGTTTTCCAAGCAGAATTAATTAACTCTCCTTGCTTTACACTTGCAGCTTCAACATCATTCCAGTTGGCATACTCTGTAACGAATACTAAATCTCTAGAATCGCTACCTGAAAGATGTCTCATTGCACGCTCGCTTATGATTTTGTCATTAGGTAGAACAACCTTTTTTTGGAACTCTTCTAATAATGAAGCTAATTCGGCTTGTGAGCCATTTTCTGGAATTGTAATTTTCCATGTGGTAACTGTAAATACAGTATTGTCTTGAGCACTTGCGTTTGTTGGTGCAAGCATTAGTAATAAAGCTAATACTAACGTAGTTTTTAAAATTTTCATGATTAATAGTTTTAATGGTTAATTAATAGTGATTTATTTTTGATTTGGTATCTAAATAACTAATAATCAATGATTGAAAGAAGTGGTTTAGGACGAATGGATATAAATACTGTCCGAAGGGTAGGTTATAGTTTTCTAAGTGGGAAAATTAAATAGTATGTAGCCTTTTTAGTAATTCTTCTTTTAAAGTTTTACTAACAGGAATCGCTTTTTTAGCAATAACCACATGGCTTGTGGCAACTTCATCTATGTGCGAAATATTAATGATAAATTATCTGTGAATACGTAAAAAATGCATTTCTGGAAGTTTTTCATCTAAATCCTTTAAAGTGATAACCAATAGGTACTCTTTGCTTTTGGAGTGAATCCTACAATAGTTGCGTTCAGCTTCTATGTAAAGAATATCTTTAATATCCACTTTTACCATTTTTTCATGATGACGTACAAATATAGAATCGCTTAAAATAAAAGGAGAAGGGTTGTTTTCTACAGTTTTTGTAGTGTTTTGTTTAAGGTCTTGTTTAGCAATTACAAGTTCAATAGCATGCTGAAGGTCTAGTTTTTTAAAAGGTTTTGATATAAACGCATGAGGATTGGTAGCTTTTGCTTTATTAAAATGAGCATCATCAGCATTTGCTGTAAGGTAAATGATTGGGATATCAAACTCTTTTTGAATCAGTTTTACGGTTTCTACGCCATCGAGAGCTCCTTTTAAGTTAATGTCCATTAAAATAATATCAGGAGTGTCTTGTCTTACATTAATAATAGCTTCTTCACCACGAGGAATAACACCAGTAACTTCATAACCCAAAGAAGAGAGTTGTAACGAAATATTAGCTCCAATAACCATTTCGTCTTCTACAATTAATATTTTTGATGGTTGCGACATTAGGTTGATGTATTAAGTTTGAATTGAAATAAAACTGCTGTTCCTTTATCAATAATTTCTTGCATTTTTCCATTAAGCTGAAGTGTTAATAATTGAATAAGCTGTGAGCCAAATCCTGAGCCTTTTGCTGGTGCATTTTTTACTTTGCCAATGCCATTATCCTCTACTTTTAATGTAAGCGTAGCGTCGTTATTTTTTTTAAGACTAATGTTTATAATCCCTTTTGCGTCATCAGGAAAAGCATATTTTATTGCATTTGTGAGTAGTTCGTTTACTATAAGGCCAATAGGTACAGCTGTGTCTACGTCTAGTTCTAGATTTTCCATAGCACATTCTATTTTTACTTTGTTTTCAGCATTAAAAGAGTCTAAAATACCATCGCCTAAGTTTATAAAATAGTCTTTCATTTCTATGGCTCCTAAGTTTTCGCCTTGATAGAGTTTTTGATGGATAATTCCCATAGATTGCACTCTGTTTTGGCTTGCTATCATAGCTTCTTTAGTTGCTGAATCATTTAATTGAGCAGATTGCAAACTGATAAGGCTTTTAACCATCTCGAGATTGTTTTTTACACGATGGTGAATTTCCCTAAGCAGTAATTCGTTTTGTTTGTTTTTGGTGTCGAGTTCTTTATTTAAGATTTGAAGTTCTTGATTTCGCTTTTGACGTTTTCGGTAATTGTAAAACAACCCAAAGAGGATAAATGCTAATAAACTAGCAAGTATAATGTAGAGTATTTGTGTGCGTTTTTGTTGCGCTATTTTTTCATCCTGAAAATAGATAGTAGCATTTTTTTGACCAGTTTCATATTTTGCTTGAGCTTCAGATTCTAACCCGAAAATGACATTGTCTTTAAACTCTTCTAAGGTTTGAGCATATAAATGATGATAATGCAATGCAGATTCATACTCACCCAATGACTCATAAATATTGGATACATGCATATAGTTTTCCCAAAGGTTTCTAACTCTACCTGTTTTTTTTATAAGCTCAATGGCTTTGAGGTTATAGGGCAATGCTTCTTCATATCTACCTTGCATATAATATACATGACCAGTATTTGCAAGTGATGGGATGAGATAACGCTCTAAACCTAGTTTGGTTGAATTGTCATAATTAGCTTGATAATCTGCAATAGCTTCATCATAGCGTTCCATGTATTTATAGATATTTCCTCGCCAGTTTACTGAAGCCATCATAGGAATTCCGTATTCGTTCAATTCCTTGTATAAGTCAATAGAAGTGTTAATGCTTTCAAGTGCTTCTTCTAGGTTTGAAGTAGAAAATAATTGATCAAAAGCCTTAAAACGATAGGTTTCGGCTAGTTCAACTTTTGCATTATCAAGCTGTTCTAATATTGCAATGGCTTTGTCACACCATTCAACTCCTTCAGCATAACTACGTTCGTAATATTTTAGGTCGCAAATAGCTGCATAGCATTGAGCAATCCCTTTTTTATTGTTTGTTTTCTCATATAACTCCAGAGCTTCATAGGTTTTTTTTGTTGCCTGAGCATAATCAGCTTTTACCATTAAAAGTTCTTTGTGTTTTAGATATACATTGGCTAAAGCATTATTGTTTTCTTGTTGAGTATAGATGTCTTTAGCTTTTTCAAGATAAATAAAAGCTGAATCTAGTTTAGAATAGTCTTTATGATAGGTGATTAAAAAGCTGTATGATTTGGCAAGCGCATCAGAATTTTTGGTAGTATTTGATAGTGCAATGGCTTTATGCGCATTTTTTGAAATATGCGTAGAATCTTTTGAATTATGGATGTGATTATCTAACCAATTGAGCAGCGAATCTAATTTTTTAGAATTAGAATGTTGTGCAGAACAGGTGATTGCAAATAGTAATGCAAAAAAAATGGTTAGTTGTTTCATAAGCCTTAAATAAGCTATTAATTAAGACTTTAGGGTAAGCTAAAGGTAATAAAAAAAGAAATATAAAGCTTTTATTTGAAAATCTTAGTTTCAATAGGTTTTGTAGATGAAAACGCTTTTAGACTAATTTTATACACTTTTTTTGAAGGTACTTTTGAAAATTCATCTACATGATAGCCTCCAAAAATATAAAGTGCATTTTTGTAATAATGCATTTCAGTTTCTTTTAAATGTAAATCTATTTTAAACTGTTTAAGTGTTTTTGCGGTAGTGTTGTAAGTAAATATATTGTCGTCATCAAAAATATAAATTGTGTCGTTGGAATTACAGAGAGAAGGTCTTTTTATACCAAAAAATAAATCAGCTTCATGAGTCCATTCTCCTAAAGTTAAGTTATAAGATTCAATTTCTTTTAATGCTTTACCATTGAATCCGCCAATTAAGTAAATCGTGTTTCCAATGATAATGCCTTGGGTTTCCTTGGGTTTTGTGAGATTTTTTAATTCATACCAAAGACCAGAATCTAAGTTGTATATATGAGATTCATTAGTAAAAATTTTGTCTCCATTTTTTTTAAGTTTAGTAGAGCCTCCCATTATTACTATGTTTCTGTCATAAGCAATTGCAGTAAAATTTATTGCTTGATGCGGAAAAGTTTCATCTTCAATAATTTTGGTAGTGTTTAAATCAACAACCTCAATTGTGTTTTTTAGGTATTCACGTTTTCTATTTGTTGAAAGACTTTTTCCTCCTAAAACATATATGGAATCATTAACCGAAACAATTTTATGATATGCTCTTTCTTGGAGTTGTGAAGGTAAAGTAGTTAATGTTTCGTTGTCAAGATTGTAAACCTGAATTTTATCAGTGTATTTTTCCCAAGTATAATTACTTCTTAATGCCTTTAAAAAATCACTAAGGCTAGCTTCAGGTATTTCACTTACCTGTTTAAATACTCTTTTATTTATATCTTCAATATGTGATACATCACCACCAACTATATATACATTGTTATTGATAATTATAGAGCTAGAAGCATAAACACCTTTACTTAAAGGTTCAATCTTTTCATAAGATATTTTAGGTTTTAATTTTATGTTTGAAGTGACTGTAACTTTATTCAGAGCTTCTATTTTGCTCTTTAAAAGTATGGTATTTTGGTTTTTATGAAAATCTTCAACACTCACTTTTATTGTGGAGTAACCAATAGCTGAAAAAGTAATGCTGTCTTTGTTTGAAGGTTTGGTTTTGAGTTTTAATCTAAACTTTCCAGAAGAGTTAGTTGCAGTTCCTGTTTTACCGTCTTTAAAAATAACACTAACACTTTCTAATGGAATTTTTGTGTCAAAATCTAAAACTACACCTTCAATGGTTTGACCATGTAATGAAAGAGATAACAAAAACAGTATTAGAGCAATTTTTTGCAAATTATAGTATAGTTTGCAATAAAATTAAAAAATAAAGATGTTAAATGCAGTCAATAAAAGTTAAATGTCTATCTCTACCTGATTTTTTAAAATGTCCTCAAAAGTTTCTCGTTTTCTAATCAATTGCGCTTGTCCTTTATGCCATAATACTTCAGCAGGACGATAACGTGAGTTATAGTTTGAAGACATAGAGTAGCAGTAGGCTCCAGCGTTTTTAAACGCAAGAATATCACCTTCAGCAATTTCATTTATTCGTCGGTTATTGGCAAAGGTGTCGGTTTCACAAATGTAACCTACAACCGAGTAAAAGCGTTCTCTTCCTTTTGGGTTCGAAATATTGACTATTTCGTGCTGAGAACCATAAAGCATTGGTCTTATTAAATGATTAAAACCAGAGTCTATTTGAGCAAAAACCGTTGAGGTAGTTTGTTTTACAACATTTACTTTAGCTAAAAAGTAACCAGCTTCACTCACTAAAAATTTTCCTGGTTCAAAAGCTAAAGTGAGCTCTTTACCATATTCTTTGCAAAAGGTATTAAATCGTTTCGTTAGTTTTTTACCAAACTCTTCAATGTTGGTTTCAATGTCACCTTCTTTATAAGGAACTTTAAATCCTGAACCAAAATCTAAAAACTCTAAATTTTTAAAGTGTTTAGCTGTGTCAAATAATATTTCGCTGGCATATAAAAACACATCAATATCCAAAATATCACTACCAGTGTGCATGTGAATACCATTGATGGTCATTTTGGTGTTTTCTACAATACGAAGTATATGCGGAATTTGGTGAATGGAAATACCAAATTTACTATCAATATGTCCAACAGAAATATTAGTGTTTCCGCCAGCCATAACATGCGGATTTATTCTAATGCAAACAGGAACTTTAGGATACTTTGTCCCAAACTGCTCTAAAATAGAAAGGTTGTCAATATTTATTTGTACACCAAGTTTTGCTGCAGTTTCAATTTCTTCTAGTGATACACCATTAGGCGTATAAATAATAGTTTCAGGTGAAAAACCAGCAGCTAAACCTAATTGTACTTCTTGAATAGAAACAGTATCGAGTCCTGAACCTAATCCTTTTAATAATTTTAATACTGAAATGTTTGACAATGCTTTAGCAGCATAATTGATTTTAAGATGTTTTACTTTATTAAAAGCATTGGTTAATCTCTTGTATTGAGAGGTTATTTTTTCAGAATCATATACATAAACAGGACTCCCGAATTCTTGAGCGATATTAAGTAGTTGCTTTTCTAACATTATATTGGTGCAAATTTTTTCCAAAGGTATTTTATTCCCTTTAAATTGAAATTTAAGATTTAAAATATCACACAATTTAAACATTGTGTTAAATAATTAACAAATAATTTTATCTAGAATAAAAGACTTTTATGACAGTATTTTTTTAGAGGATTAAAATTTCAATTATCGAGTAAATATTAGGGTAAGTAATCTCTATTAATTACATTTGTCCCACTTAAACTTTATAGCGAATTATGAATTTACACGAATATCAAGGAAAAGACATATTAGCAGGTTTTGGAGTTCGCGTACAACGTGGTATTGTAGCCCAAAACGCTCAAGAAGCAGTAGCTGCTGCTAAGCAATTAACTGAAGAAACTGGAACAGGTTGGCATGTTATAAAAGCTCAAGTTCATGCAGGTGGACGCGGAAAAGGAGGAGGAGTTAAACTAGCCAAAAACCTTCAAGAAGTAGAAAGTATAGCAGGACAAATCATAGGAATGAATTTGGTTACGCCTCAAACTTCTGCTGAAGGTAAAAAAGTACACCAAGTGTTAGTTGCTGAGGATGTGTATTATCCAGGTGATAGTGAACCAGACGAGTTTTACATGTCTGTGCTTTTAAATCGTGGTACAGGTAAAAATATGATTATGTATTCTACTGAAGGTGGAATGGATATTGAAACTGTTGCTGAAGAAACACCACACTTAATTTTTCATGAAGAAGTTGATCCTGCTGTAGGTTTAATGCCTTTTCAAGCAAGACGTATTGCATTTAACTTAGGGTTGAGTGGAGTAGCTTTTAAAGAAATGACAAAATTTGTTTCTTCATTATATACTGCTTATGTAAAGTCTGATTCTTCTCTTTTTGAGATTAATCCGGTTTTAAAAACAAGTGATGACAAAATTATGGCTGTTGATGCTAAAGTGACTATTGATGACAATGCACTTTACCGTCACAAAGACTATATAGATTTAAGAGATTTACGCGAAGAAAATCCTATTGAAGTTGAAGCTAAAGAAGTTGGACTTAACTATGTTGACCTTGATGGAAACGTTGGTTGTATGGTAAATGGTGCTGGTTTAGCAATGGCAACTATGGATTTGATTAAGCAAGCAGGTGGAGAGCCAGCTAACTTCTTAGACGTTGGTGGTACTGCTGATGCTGCTCGTGTAGAAGCTGCGTTTAAGATTATCTTAAAAGATCCTAACGTAAAAGCTATTTTAATTAACATCTTTGGTGGTATTGTTCGTTGTGATCGTGTTGCACAAGGTGTAATTGATGCTTATAAAAACATGGGAACTATAAACGTGCCAATTATTGTACGTTTACAAGGAACTAATGCTGATATCGCTAAAGAATTAATTGATAATTCAGGATTAGATGTACTAAGTGCTACTGAGTTCCAAGAAGCTGCAGATAAAGTACAGCAGGTATTGGCTTAAGAATATTATAAATCCAAAATAGATAAGAGAGTTGAGGCTTTTAAGTTTCAACTCTTTTTTTGTGGTTTATTTGAATTTTCCTTTTTAGGCATCGGACCACGTAAATGAATGATAAGTCCATTTAAAAAGTTACGTAAAATTTGGTCGCCACATTCCATATATTTAGGATGGTCTTCTTTTCTGAAAAAAGCACCAAGTTCACTTTTTGAAATTCTAAAATCAACCAAAGCTAAAATTTCAACAATTTCATCGTCTCTTAATTTATGAGCTACTCGTAATTTTTTAAATATATCGTTGTTTGTCATAGTCTGTTAACTTAATTGAGAAGGTGATTTTTCTCTGAATTTTTTGAAATCATTAATAAAAAACCAAAGTACAATAAATTTAACGATTTCCTAATGTGCATTTCATCGAACTTGTTTTTTTAAGTCTATAAAATCGACGAAATGCGCATATGTTGTTAACGTGTTGATTTTTAGTTATTTATATGAAATAAATATACGAACGTAAGAAAACTACGATGAATGACATCTTTTTTTTCGATAAGCGACGAAATATCGACGACAATAAAAGTATTTATCTATTTAACTTTATAAAAAGTAATAATTACTCCCTCAGGTATGATAAATCGTGTTGAAAAGTTGAGTCTGTTATCCGAGATGATAGCATTCGCTATGAAAGATGAGAATATTAAATCCATTGAATACAATTTTCTTTTAGGCATCGCTAAACAATTAGAAATATCTAAAGAAGATTTTGATTATTTATTTAAGTCTCCAGTACATTATGTGCATTTAAAATCGCACAGCGAACGCATTGTACAATTCCATAGATTGGTGTTGTTAATGAATTTGGATAAAGAATTTACTTCCAAAGAACTTGTAAGGTTACATAATTTTGGGTTGAGAATGGGCTTAAGCCACGAATCTATAAATAGAGTGTTGGATTTAATGGAAAGTTTCCCAAACAAAATTGTACCACCAGATTTTTTAATTGACATCTTTAAAGTACAATATAATTAGATTTGTAAGCAGTTAGCAGTTGTTCTAAATGTTAAACACAAATCACTTTACTTTTAGTTTTTCTAACTTCTCTTGATAGACTTTAATTTCATCCCTTAATTGAGCAGCAACAATAAAGTCCAATGCTTTGGCAGCTTGTTCCATTGATTTACGTTTTTCGCGTATTTTCTTTTCTAATTCACCTTTTGTTAAATATTCATTTTCAGGTTCTGCAGCTTTTAAAGCTTCTAGTTCATAGCTGTAAGTACTCACTGAGTTTTTTGCTAAGGCATTATCCAAACTTTTGTTTAATGCTTTTGGTGTAATATTGTTAGCTGTGTTATAAGCAATTTGTTTTTCACGTCTGTAATTAGTTTCATCAATGGTTTTTTGCATACTATTGGTAATTTTATCAGCATACATAATGGCTTTACCGTTAAGGTTACGCGCAGCTCTACCAACGGTTTGGGTTAATGAGCGTGCTGAACGTAAAAAACCTTCTTTATCAGCATCTAAAATAGCAACTAAAGACACTTCAGGTAAATCTAACCCTTCACGAAGCAAGTTGACACCTACAAGTACATCAAACAAGCCTTTTCTTAAATCTTGCATAATCTCAACACGTTCCAAAGTATCTACATCACTATGAATGTAACGACAACGAATTTGTATGCGCTCCAGATATTTGGTAAGCTCTTCTGCCATACGTTTGGTAAGTGTAGTAACAAGTGTGCGCTCATCTTTTTCAACACGTTGCTGAATTTCTTCTATTAAATCATCAATTTGATTTAAACTCGGTCTAACTTCAATTTCAGGGTCTAATAGACCTGTAGGCCTAATCACTTGCTCAACATAAACACCATCGGTTTTTTGAAGTTCATAATCTGCAGGAGTAGCACTTACATAAATTACTTGGTTTTGTAAAGCTTCAAACTCTTCAAACTTTAAAGGCCTATTATCCATAGCTGCAGGCAACCTAAAACCGTATTCAACCAGATTTTCTTTTCGACTTCTGTCACCTCCATACATAGCATGCACTTGCGATATGGTTACATGACTTTCATCCACAACCATAAGAAAATCATCAGGGAAATAATCTAGCAAACAGAACGGTCGCGTTCCAGGAGCTCTACCATCTAGGTATCTCGAATAGTTTTCAATACCTGAGCAATACCCAAGTTCGCGAATCATTTCAAGGTCAAATTCGGTACGTTCTTTAAGACGTTTGGCTTCCAAATGTTTACCAATTTCTTTGAAATAATCATGTTGTTTTACTAAATCATCTTGAATGTCTTTTATTGCATTTTGTAAGACTTCAGGAGAGGTCACAAACATATTTGCAGGATAGATGTTGAGCTTTTCATAACGTTCAATAATTTCATTGCTTATTGGGTTGAACGCTTCAATCTCTTCAATTTCGTCTCCAAAGAAATGAATTCTGAATGCATTATCTGCATAACCAGGGAAAATATCTACTGTATCACCTTTTATTCTGAAATTACCATGATTAAAATCGGCTTCAGTACGCGAATACAAACTTTGCACAAGTTGATGGAGCAGTTTGGTTCGGGAAATGGTTTGGTCAACTTCAATAGAAATTACATTCTTTTGAAATTCAATTGGGTTTCCAATACC
This sequence comes from Gaetbulibacter sp. PBL-D1, assembly GCF_050509525.1. Taxonomy (NCBI): domain Bacteria; kingdom Pseudomonadati; phylum Bacteroidota; class Flavobacteriia; order Flavobacteriales; family Flavobacteriaceae; genus Gaetbulibacter; species Gaetbulibacter sp. PBL-D1. Next base: position 113,839 of record NZ_JBNWKB010000006.1, read on the forward strand.
ATACAAGCAAGACACTGAAGCAACTACCAAAACATCTCTACGACCAGACAGCAGAGAAGAGGTTGTACTTAAACGCATCTTCTCAATTTCTTCGTTTATTGATAAGTCTTTTTCAATGTAAACACCAGATACAGGAATGTAAGCTTCTGGTTGGTAGTAGTCATAATAAGACACAAAATACTCTACAGCATTGTCAGGAAAAAACTGCTTGAACTCACTGTATAATTGTGCTGCTAATGTTTTGTTATGCGCTAAAACCAAAGTTGGTCTTTGCACTTCTTGAACAACATTGGCAACAGTAAATGTCTTACCTGAACCTGTAACACCAAGAAGCGTTTGGTATTTTTCATTACTCTCTATACCAGTAGCTAATTGTTTTATAGCTTTGGGTTGGTCTCCTGTAGGCTTAAATTCTGACTCTATCTTAAATCGCATAACACAAATTTACGATAAAGATTGCGAGTATTCAACTACCGTTTTAATGTAAAATGACCTTTAAGCTCTTGGTTGTTATGCAAAGTAATAAGATACCAATAGTCATTAGACTCTAGATTGTTACCATTGTAAGTTCCATCCCAACCATAAGAGTTTGGAGAAAGCTGTTTAAGTAGTTTACCGTATCTATTGAATATAAAAATTTCTTTGACACTATTGTTTGGGTCATATACCATCCAAGTGTCATTGAAGCCATCACTATTTGGAGTGAAAAATTTAGGAATATGTAAACTTGCTTGAATTAAGAATTGTAAAGATTTTATAACGCATCCATTTGCATCTTGAACAAAAAGAGTATGGAAACCTTCGCTTAGATTATTAAAGATAGTACTCGTTTGGAAATTGGAATTATCAATAGCAAACTCATAATTAATACTAGAGTCGTCCATAACAACAGTAATGTTATTAGCGCCAATGATAATATTTGTGGAGTCTAAACTAAAATCGGTTGCTGGGTATATGGTTATTTCAAAACTACTTTCGTTAGAGCAGGTATTTGGAGCAGTACCAACTTCATTGTAAATATAAATAGTTTGGTTAGTGGTTATGTTGTCACCAGCATTAAGCTGTGTTCCTGTTCCATTAGTTGCAGTGTAATAGTTTCCGTTTGTAAGTGTTGGCAATGTGTATTCGGTACAAACGTCAACATCAGGAAGCGAGTCAACGCTAGGTGTTCCTGTAATGGTTATTTCAAAACTACTTTCGTTAGAGCAGTTGTTTGGAGCAGTACCAACTTCATTGTAAATATAAATAGTTTGGTTAGTGGTTATGTTGTCACCAGCATTAAGCTGTGTTCCTGTTCCGTTAGTTGCTGTGTAATAGTTTCCATTGGTAAGAGTTGGTAATGTGTATTCAGAGCAAACGTCAACATCAGGAAGCGAGTCAACGCTAGGAGTTCCTATAATGGTTATTTCAAAACTACTTTCGTTAGAGCAGTTGTTTGGAGCAGTACCAACTTCATTGTAAATATAAATAGTTTGGTTAGTGGTTATGTTGTCACCAGCATTAAGCATTGTTCCTGTTCCGTTAGTTTCAGTAAAGTAGTTTCCGTTGGTAAGTGTTGGCAATGTGTATTCGGTACAAACTTCAACATCAGGAAGCGAGTCAACGCTAGGTGTTCCTGTAATGGTTATTTCAAAACTACTTTCGTTAGAGCAGGTGTTTGGAGCAGTGCCAACTTCATTGTAAATATAAATAGTTTGGTTAGTGGTTATGTTGTCACCAGCATTGAGCTGTGTTCCTGTTCCGTTAGTTGCTGTGTAATAGTTTCCATTGGTAAGAGTTGGTAATGTGTATTCAGAGCAAACTTCAACATCAGGAAGCGAGTCAACGCTAGGAGTTCCTATAATGGTTATTTCAAAACTACTTTCGTTAGAGCAGGTGTTTGGAGCAGTACCAACTTCATTGTAAATATAAATAGTTTGGTTAGTGTTTATGTTGTCACCAGCATTAAGCTGTGTTCCTGTTCCGTTAGTTGCTGTGTAATAGTTTCCGTTTGTAAGTGTTGGCAATGTGTATTCGGTACAAACGTCAACATCAGGAAGTGTGTCAACGCTAGGAGTTCCAGTGATGGTTATTTCAAAACTACTTTCGTTAGAGCAGGTGTTTGGAGCAGTGCCAACTTCATTGTAAATATAGATAGTTTGGTTAGTGGTTATGTTGTCACCAGCATTAAGCTGTGTTCCTGTTCCGTTAGTTCCAGTAAAGTAGTTTCCATTCGTAAGTGTTGGCAATGTGTATTCGGTACAAACGTCAACATCAGGAAGTGTGTCGACTTCTGGTGTATCTATAGTAATTTGAGCAGCATTGGTAATTAACGTACATGAGTTGTAAGTGACTTCACAATAGTACTGATTACCATTAAAACTTAGAGGGACATTTGTAATATCTAGCCAACTATTTTGTGGGTTAGAATAAGGGCTGCTATTAGGAACATCTACCCAGTTTCCTGACGTATCTAGGACTTTCCATTGGTACTGAAAAATACTGTTGTTTAAAGATGTGGAAAAAGTTATCATTCCATTTTCACAAATTGTTTGTGAGATAGGATCGGTAATTTCAGGAATAGTATTGTTAGCAGTATCAGTGTGGGTATTTAAATTACTACAGTCTTCAAAAGTACTAATGCTCCAATCACTAACATTATAAGTATCCAAAGGAGCAGTAGCGTTTGCATTTCTAATTATAGTGTAACCTCTTTCATCAATAGCTTCAACGACATCAATTACAGTACTGTTTTTTACGAGTTTAATTTCATCATTATCATTAATACCAGCAGCAACAGCATCTCCAATAGGAAATCCACTACATGTATTACCTGTGCTTCCCATTACAATCATGTATGTGCTTTGTGGTGCAATAGTTCCTGTTAGTGGAATAATTGCGCTTGGAGTAGCATCACCAATATCGCCAAAACGTTGTAATTCGTAAACACCATTTAAGTTAATTACAGTGTTGGTAGGGTTATAAAGTTCTACAGCACCATAGCTTCCTGTTTCAGAGTCATAAACCTCAGAAATGTAAACTTCTCCAATACTACAAGAATCTTCTAAAACGGTAAAACTGTTTGCGGAAGTACCAGAACAAGCTCCAGTTGTTAAAACAGTAATAGCTGAACTTTCAGCTCCTTCAGGAATAGTGACTAACAATTCATTATTACTAACAATTGTAAAACTAGCACTAACGCCATCTATATTAACTGATGCAGTGTTTTCAAAATTACTTCCTACTAATGTAACTTGAGTATTAACTGGACCTTGAGAAGGACTAAAGGAATTAATAACAGGACTTGGACAGTAAAAAGTAGAATTAGAATTGCTTTTTGATGAAGCTTTTACTGTAAAAGAATAAGCCATTACAGCAAAGCAAATAAATAGGAGCTTTTTCATTTATTATTTTTGAACGAGCAAAAGTAATAAATGTAAGTTGATTTTTTTGTTAAGTTAGGGTTATCTAATTACCTAAGCAATGCAAAATGTCCTCGGTAAGTTCTTCCGTCAGGTAAAGTCACAAGATACCAATAGTCGTCACTTGGTAAAGCCTTACCTTTAAAAGTACCATCCCAACCATTAGTAAGGTGATTTCTTGAAGCCAATAACTTACCATAGCGATTAAATATTTTTATATCAATACCTTGGTTAAATTGCTCATTGGTTCCATATACTTTCCATGTGTCTTTAATTGTGTCACCATTTGGTGAGAAAAATTTAGGAAAACCAAGTACTGAAATAAGTTGTTCAGCAACTCCACAATCATTTTTGTCTTTAACATAAACTGTGTGAAATCCAGGAAGAACATCATAAAATACAGATTCGTCTTGATAAGCACCATTATCTAAAGCATATTCATACATGCCTTCACCACTAACGGTTACAGATATTGTATTGTTAAATGTGCCTTCTTCAATAGTAATATTTTCTATGGGAGCTATGTTTGAAGCTTCAACCGTAATGGTTCTTGAAGCAGAACATCCATTAGGGTCAGTTACAATAACAGTGTACGTGCCAACTTCGTTAATGTTGTTAAAAGAGGTATTTACTGTTGTTGAATTTCCATTAAATAACCATTCATAATAGTAGTTACTTGGAGAATCGTTAAGAACACCTCCATATAATGTTATAGTTTCAGGATAGGTGTTGAGGCAGTAAATAAACGTTTCGTCTTCTAAAAGGGTAGGCGTATAAAGTACTTCTAAAGCTACAGTGCCAATGCTATAACATTGGTTGTTGGCTGTTGTTACTTTAACAAAAAGCGTTTGATTGTATGCTGTACTATTTTGATAAGGAGAGCTCAACGCATTGGTTTCACTAAAGGCATCAGCTTCAGTTTCGTAGTATTGAACTGTTGCTCCAGTTGGAATTTGATCTTCAAAGGAGGTTGAAATTTCGGTTAAATCAAATTCTCCAAAGCCATCAATGACTTCGCCATCACAAGCTTCGGCATTAGGTATAGATAAGGTGTTATTGGATATTTGTAATTCTACAGCAGCAATGTTAGAGCATCGGTTTTCATTTTCTACACGAGCATAAACTGTTTGAAAAGGATTACTATTTTGAAAATTGCTGGCATTTGGTATTTCGTTGACCTCATTGAGCGCATCATTTTCCGAAAGGTAAAAATTAGTAACAAGAAGTGAAGCGTCATTATTAGTAACATCTTGTGAGGCATCAAACAAGTTGTAATAAGTAATACCATCTTGATTTTGGTCACATTCAATTAATACCGAATCAAAAACTATTGGGTTGGGTGAGTACTCAACAACCACTTCACCATAAGAAATACAACTATTAGCCAATCCTACTTCTACTGTGTATGTACCTGGTTGAGAAACAGTATATGTTCCACAGGTTCCACAACCTGTTTGAGCACCTTGAACTAATACACCATCTCTATACCACTCGTAGGTGTTTTGTCCATTTTGGTAAGCACTTAATTCTAAGGTTTCTCCTTCACAAACAGCATTGTTGTTGGCTAATAATCTGTCAGGACCTAAGTTTGTTGAAAGCTCAAAACTTCCAGCTTCTAAAAATACAGCAGAGTCGTACCTGTAGTTTTGCTCGTCGGCAATGACAAGTTTTACATGATACGTTTCATTAGGAACTATGTCAGCAGTTGCAGTTAAAACAGTAGTTTGACCATTAAAATTGATAGGTGTGTTAGCACCATTCCAACTTCCAAAATACGCTTCGTTAATAGGAGCGCAACTTCCAGGAATTCCTGAATGTACTGTAGTTACTTTTACAGGCGTTTGCGTGTTAGGTATTAGAGCAATGTTAGTATATTGTTGTTGGTTTGCAGGTTTGATTAAAAACCCAAACAAATCTGAATATTGACAGGTATTAGAGTTGCCTTCTTGGTATTCTTCTGAAGCAAATAAGTATCTAAAACTTACTTGTGAAGCTACTGAAGAAAATTCAAATTCAATAATAGTAGCATTAGTAGTGTTAGACTCGTTTAATGCATTTTCAAGGTCAGTATCTCCAAGCCAGTTTGGAGCATCATCATCACTTAATGAAGTGTTAGGTCCAGGTACATTTGATAAACGTCCTGTACTAAGCACAATACCACTTTGTAAGGGAAAGGTTGTTCCAGCAGCATCGAAATAGCCGTAACTTTGGTCGGTGTTTCCAAAATCGCCACCAGAAACATTGGTCACCACAACGTTATCAATACAGTTGCTGTCAATTAGAATGTCTTCAATGAGTTGTTGAGGTGTATAGGTTTGACTGTCTACCTGAATGTTTTGGCCATAGGTAAACGTACACATACACAAAAATACTATAATAACTACTTTGTTCATTTGCAATTTTTCCGATTGCAAAGATACATAATGCTTTAATGTATTTCGTTGAAGAAATGTTAAAGAAAGGAATGTGATATAGAGAGCTGAAATTCTTATATTTAGAAGGATTTAATGATAAATATGAGAATTCAACAATCGAGGTATAGAATTATATGTGTTTTAATTCTACTTTTTACTAGTTGTCTTAAAGAAAAAAAGACTACTAAAGTAAATAATGATGCTATAGAAAAAGTAGAGTATAACTCAGAAAAAGTAGTTGTTAAGTGCGTGTCTGATGATGAGAATGTTTTCAATTTTTTAGTGCCTTTAAATCCCACTTATTCATTTGGAAAAAATCATAAAGACACAAAAAAAGAAGTAAACCAAGACACAATGATTATGGTATTAGACTCAATAAGTCAACCATTGATAATGGAAACAATGTCTTGGGGAAATGATGAACACTTTTATTACACAGATATTTTATATGTACCAGGAGACACGGTTTTTTACGAAATAAAAGACCATAAGATTGTGTTTAAAGGAAAAAATGCAGCTATTAATAATTTTTTGTATGAAATAAATAGCTACTCTAATTTAGAGTATGGTAGAAACCCTTATAAAGGAAACATAGAAGATTATAAAAATAGAGTTGATTCTATTAATAATGAAAGAAATAAATTATTTGAAAGCTATATTGATGATTATAATGTAACATCAAATAGTGAAATAAAAATCGTAAAAGATTATTTAAAATATACTTATTTGTATAATCTTATTTGTCCACGATATGAAAAAGTAGGAGGTTGGGAAGGAGCTTATTATAATTCTTTAGATGGGTTAAAGACTTTCATAGAACAAGAATATGTAAACAAAGAGACTGTTTTTAATAGTAATAAATATTTAAACAATACTACAATTGAAGATTTTAAGGAGCCAAATTCTTTATACATTCCTCGTTATAAGAATACTTTAAACGCTTTTATTAGTCATTATTTTGAAACTTCAAATCATCCAGACTATTCTAGAGAGAAACTTTTAGCTGAAAAAGAATATATAGAGACTAATCTTGAAGGGGAAATACGAGATTATGCGATAATTCGAATGCTATATGATTATAATTTACATGGATTTGGGCACAGCATTCAAAATGTAGATTTTATGAAAAATATACTTGATGAATACGAAGTAAAAGTTTCAAAGAAGGACTACAGAGAAAAAATTCAGGAAATGAAAGAAGATTTAAGCTCTTTCGATTATAAATTGTCTGATAGAGCTTTAGATTCCAAGTTGATTAATAAATTTGGAGATACATTAACGTTAAGGGAAATTTTTGGACGATCAGATAAGCGAACAAGAGTCTTAAATTTTTGGGCGAGTTGGTGTGGACCTTGTATTTCAGAAATTCAAACAACAAAATCATTCAAAGATAAGCTTATTGTTGAAGATAATGTTGAGTGGATTTATTTATCTATAGATGAGAATAAAAGTAAATGGTTGGATATGTCTAAAGAATTAAGTGAATACCTAACAGTTAGAAATCAGTATTTCTTATTAAATGGTACTAATTCTTCATTAGCAAAATTTTTAAAGATTACTGCTATTCCTAGATATGTGATTTTAAATAAGAACAACCAAATAGTTTTAAGAAGTGCTCCACATCCTTCTGATAGTTTAAACTTTAAAAGAATAATAAATGAAGTGAAGTGATTTTTAGATTTTTAACGTAAAATGTCCTTTAACTTCAAACTCTCCATCATCACTTATTATTTTAGCAACAAACCAGTAGTCGCTTGTAGGCATTCGGTTTCCATTATAGAACCCATTCCATCCAGCAGAGTTTGAGGTTAATTGCTTAATAAGTTTGCCATAACGGTCGTAAATATATACTATGGAACCAGGTAAGGTTTCTATACCAGAGATATGCCAAGTATCAAAATAGCCATCATTATTTGGTGTAAAGAATTTAGGCGCATCAACCACTACAACTTCTCTAGTAGCTTCAGCACAACCATTAATATCCATTACAGTAATGGTATGGTATCCTAAAGTAACATTATTGAAAAAGTTAGATTCTTGTGGTACACCATTATCTAAAATATACAGATAGTCACCAATTCCGCTTACATTAACAGTAATAGAATTTGGGTCAGAAAAATCTAAAGTTTCAGTAAACTCTATAATCGCAGTTTCAGATTCTATAACTTCAAACTCACTAGTTGTAGAACATCCAAAAGGCGTGATTACAGTAACCCAGTACGAACCAATTTCAGTAATTTCAATATCTGGAGTGGTTTGGTTTGTGGACCAAATGTATTCGTCTCCAGGGTTGTTTGTTTCTGCAGTTACGTATAAAGGTGAATTGTTTAAACACAAGGTTTGATCATCAATATCAACAATAGGTCTTGCATAAACATGAGTTGTAAATTGAGTGGTTATGTAACATCCTGTTGTATTGTTTTCAACTCTTACGTAAATGATTTCTCCATCAATAGCATCATACAAGTCTGGTAAATTATTGTCTCCTGTATTAACATCAGCTTCACTGTTGTGATACGTTACAGTAAAGTTATTAGGGCTTTGTGTTCCTAAAATTGTTGCGTTTTGTTGCGATATGTCAAAAGTTAAAAATCCGTCAAAATCATCGTCGCAATCTTCCAAATCACTTGGTTGATATGCAACAGGTAATGGATTTACCTCTAATTGAAATGCATAGGTAGTAAAACAACCTGTTGTGCCATTTTCAATTCTAACGTGTATTGTGTCGTTATTGGTTTGATACGTGTAGTCTGTAGCAATTACATTATTTGCAGTTAAGGCATCATTGGCATTAAGATAATAGGTGACAACAGCATCATTTTCAGAAGTTACTAAAGCATTCACTTCATTAAGATTGTAGTAACTGTCAACATTATCACAAATACTAATTGATTCAAAATCGTTTATAGTAGGAGGTAGGTTTACAATTAGCTCTAACGGTAATCCTAAATAGCAGTTAGAAACCGTATTTGTAATTCTTACATAAACCGTTTGTGGGTTTGAAATGTTGTTATAGTTTTCAGGGTCTGCAATTGGGTTGGTTTCGTTTTCTAAATCGTTAAGTGTTTCGTAGTAAGCAATAACAATATCGTCTTGTCTTACGTCAAAAATATCAACTTCAGCATCGGTTAAATCAAAAGTTACGATACCATCATAATCCACATCACAGGACACTAATGGTTCTGAAGGACTAGCTTCAGGAGCAGGAATAACATTTACCTCAAAAGCGGTTAATGAATTACAAATTGTACCATTATCAATTCTCACATAAATAGTTTGCGGATTTGAAGTATTGGCATAGTTTAAAGCGATAGGGTTTGTGCCATTTTCAGAATCTACCAAAGAGGTGTAAAATGTAATGTCTAAATTCTCAGGAATATCTTGAGAGATTTCAGTTATTTTTTCGTTTAGATCGAATACTTCGCTGCCATCATTTGAAATATCGTCACAAACAAACCAATCGGTTGGTGCATTGAACTCTGGATTGCTTCCCATTTCAATAGTAAATGATGCAGTGCCATAACAATCTTGATCTGTTGTGTTTTCAACCCTTACAAAAATGGTTTGTGGGTTGCTTAAGTTTTGATAAGCTACAGTTTTATCAATCGCGTTTGTGCGGTTGTCTGCATCGTTTTGAGATTCAAAATAAAGCACTTCTTTACCTGCTTGTCCGTTGAGAATTTCAGCATCTTTTGTATTGAATGTAAAATCACCAAAACCGTCGCTGTTTTGCTCACAAATACTATAGTTGCTTATGTTTATAAAATTAGGAAGTGTGTTTACAATAACTTCAAAAGACTCAATAGTATGGCATCCTGTTGTAGCATTTTCAACCCTTACGAAAATTGTTTGAGTATTACTTGGGTATGCAGTAGGGTTAGCAATTGCGTTAGCACTAGCTTCAGCATCAGATAAACTGGTGTGGAACGAAAATGTTCTGTTTGCTGTATCTGAAACCAATTCAGAAATTTTAGAATTTAAATCTATGGTGTAAATACCATCTTGATTGTCGTCACAAATTACAACATCACTAGGTGTTGCTGTAATAGGAGCAGGAATAATATTTAACTCAAACGAGTTGACATCAGCACAACCAGTTTGGTCATATCTAATCCTAGTATATAGTATTTGCGGATTAGAAATGTTACTGTACATAGTAGGTAATGCATTTGTGTTGCTATTGGCATCACTTTCAGTTTCATAGTACATAACCGTAAACCCTGATTGCCCTTCAGTAACCATACTGTCAAAAATTGAAAGATCGACAAGCGTAAAACCATCTTGGTCGTCATCACAATAATTAACACTACCTATGGTGTCAAATTCTATAATTGGGTTTAGATTAAGTTCTATGTCTTCATATTCAGTGCAAGTGTCGCTATGTAATGCGATATATAAAGTATGCGGAATTTCATCTGGAACATACGCAACAGTAACATCTATTTCATTTATTTGATTGTCTCTGTCGCTTTCAGTTTCATAAAAAGATACTGTTACGTTTGGGATGTCGTTTATAATTGAAATAGCTATATTTTCTAAGTCGAAAGCTTCTTCGCCATCATTATCTTGGTCGCACAACGAAAAATTTCTAATTGTAGTTCCTGTTAGTAAAAGATTTGCATGAATTTCAAAAGATGCAACCGAAATACATCCTGAAACATCATCTACAACACTTATATATAATGTTTGCTCTTCAAACGTAATATTGTCGTAACTAGTAGGGTTTGCTATTGGATTACTTAATGTCAACGCATCTTCGTATGTTTCATGGAATGAAGTTGAAACTCCAGTAATTCCATTTAAAACCTCGTCAGTTATTGTGTTGAGGTCAAAAGTTGCAAAACCATCATGTTCTGGGTCACAAGCGTCAATGTAAAGGTCTTCAGTATTGATAACAGGATTATCCAACACATTAAAAGTTAGTGTTGTAGTTGATGCACAACCAGTTTGCGAATTAGTAACTCTTACAAATAACTGTTCTGTTTGACTGGTGTTGCTATATGGTAAAGCAATTGGGTTTGCTCCTGAGTCAGCATCGGCTTGAGTAAAGTGATAGGTAACATCAAGAATAGTTTGTCCGGAAGTAATTTCATCATCCTTTTCACTTAAATCAATTAAAGTTAAACCATCAGCAGTATCATCATCACAAACATCTAAATCTGTAGGAGCTGTAATATTAGGTAGCTCGTTAACTACTAAGTTGAACGTACTAAAAGCTAAACAACCGTTATTTACATCTTCAATTCTTACAAAAATAGTCTGTGGGTTAGAGGTGTTTTGTATAGGTGTTGTAATAGCATTTGTATTGTTTACAGCATCATTATTTGTTAAATGATATGAGTAATTGTAGGTTGAATTTGGTACAGATGCTAAAACTTCAGCGTCTTTAGTTGATAAATCAAAAGTTTCAATACCATCACCACTTAAATCATCACAAATTTCATAATCTGAAATTGGATCGGCAGATTGCGTAGAGCTTAAACTAATGTCAACACTATCTTCCATAATACAAGTTGTGTTTGAAATAGGAATTTCAATTTGAACTGTATAGGTTCCAGATTGCGTTACATGAAGTTCAGGTTGAGTTTCACCATTAATTAAGGTGTTGTTTAGATACCAACTGTAAGTAGCCTGAGCATTTTGGATATCTCCATTAAGTGTTAAAGATTCAGCACAAGTTGAAATGTCTTCACCTAAATCTACAACAGCATAAAAACTATTCCCTTCAATAAAAACAGCCGAATCATAGTTTTCATCAGTTTGGTCGGCAATAATCATTTTTATATGATATTGTACATAAGGCGTAATAGTTGCAGTAGCAGTCATTACAGTAGTTCGACCATTGAAGTTTGTATCTCCAATACTATAGCCTTCAAAATACTCGTCATTTTCAGCAGCACAAAACCCAGCAATTTCATCATGGATAGTGTTTGTGTTAACAGGAGTAGATGTTCCAGGAATTACTGCAATATTTGTGTAAGGATCATTGGTTCCTGCTTCTCTAATAAGAAATGCAAACCCATCAGAATACTCACATGGGAAATTACCAAAATATTCTTCGGATGCTAAAATATAATTGAATTGCACTTGGTTTGAAATTGAAATAAAATCAAATTCAATAGAAGTTGCGTTTAATGTCCCAGTAATTCCTAAAGCGGTTTCAAGATCGGTATCGGTAAGCCAATTGTCTTCACCTTCATTAAGTATGTCGTTGTTTTGTGTGTTTCCTGCAGAAGCAGCATTACCTGTTGAAAGAATAATTCCATTTTCAAAAGGAAAGTTTGAAGACGCACTTTCAAAATAACCAAAACTTCCAAATCCATTCACGCTACCATTAACTTGCGAATTGATATTAGTAATCTCTACACAACCTTCAGTAAGGGTGTTTTCAATAAGTTGTTGTTCAGTTAGTGTATTATCAACAGTAATTTGTTGAGAGAATACTTGGTTACATAAAAAACATGCAAATACAAGGAGGGAAATTTTGATGGTTTTCATTATCAATAGGTTAAGTTTTACTCACAGCAACACATGGTTTTGGGACATGCTGAATAGTGATTCTTTTATTTTGCTGTGAAAACTAAATCAATCAAGGATGAAATGCAAAAAAATACGACGAAATACACAAAATATTAACATTTAGTAGTTCAAATAGACCCAACCAGCCATAGATTTGTAGTTTGGGTCGTTTAAATGAAGTACATAGTAGTAGGTGCCAACAGGTAATATTTTACCAAGATTATTAATGCCTCTGTTGGCTTGTCCATCCCAAGGTTTGGAATTATCTCCTTCAAATATTAAAGTGCCATAACGATTGTAGATAAGCAGTTTGTGGTTTTCAAAAATATCATATAGACCTTGTATATTAAACCAATCGTTAGGACCATCATTATTTGGTGAAAAACCATCAGGAATGTATGGTGGACAGTTTTCTACCAACACATCAAAACTGTAACTATCATAACAAGGATCACTTTCAACTCTTGCATAAATAGTTTCAGGATTTGTAATATTGTTGTAAGCTGTTGGGTCAAAAATTTCGTTCTCTTGGTTTTGTAAATCTAGAAGACTAGTGTAAAACGCTACATTGTTATTAATGTTTATTGATTGCTGAAAAATTTCATTGAGATTAAATGTTGCAGAGTTAAAACCTTCGTCACAGAGCAAGGTTTCAGGCAAAGTTTCAATAGGAGGAGCAACAAGTAAATTGATGGTTTGCTCAAAGGTGTTGTTGTCTTCATTTGTTTCAACCACAATACCTGAGTTGTCACCAATATCATCAACTGAAAGCGTTAAAATAAAATCCTCTCCAACAGTTTCAGGAATGGTTAAAACTATGGAGTTGGTTTCCGATTCGTTAATTTCAATAGTATTTAATGTCGCACTTTGTCCTACGATTATTTCGTTAGCATAAAATGTAATAGGAGTGTTGTTAGGAAGTACGTCTGTACTGTTGAAATTATTGACAGTGTATTCAATTTCAATGTTTCTATTGCCACATTCCACGATATAATTGTCAAGACTTATTGTTGCATCAGGTAGCTGACTATTTAAAACCGTAATGATGTTGTTTATCATAACAAAATCCTGACCAGATGTAAGTTGAATAGTTGCCGAAGTATCACCAATAGATATGTTATTTTGAATATTGTAAACATCAATATCCATATTGTATAGGTCTGACGCTCCAGTAAAACTGTTCGTACCATTAAAAGCATTATTGATAGGATTGAGTGGCGGGTTTCCTATAATATTTCCATTAATAGTTAGTTGTTCATTAACAGCTAATGAGCGGTCGCCTTCCCAAGCAATGAAACCAATTTTTGCATTTTCATTATCCAATACATTTAGGTTGTCTAAAGTAATAGTTAATATATCAGGTACGCTTTGTAAACCATCATACACATTCAATTGGTTTAAAGGTAGGTTATCGTCTTCATAAATAATAGTAATTGCCCAACCTGCGAAGTTAGTTCCTGTAGGACAATATGGTGAAATTATAGATTGTATGTCTAAATCTGACAAAGTATATTCATCAGAACCAATACTTTGTACTAAAGTGGTTACATCAGCAAATGCAGCAAAAAACACTCTGTTGGCATCTAAGGCGTCACTAAAAGTGCGTTCAGCAGTAACAGGATTGTTATTTAGTGATACGTTATAATCACCAGTATCTGAACCTGCCCAATATAAGTAAGCAGCAACAATAGTTTGATTTGCGTTTAAAGATAAAGTAGCTGAAGATTCTGTTGAAATTATACAATCAGCTCCTGTTCCATTTTCGGCTAAGTTTAATGTGTTTCCTATAGCAGTGTAATCGTATCTGCCGTTAAACTGTTGGTATAACTCAACATCTTGACCCAAAACAGTAGTAGGATTATAAAAAAGAAAGAAAAGTAATATGAGTTGGGTTACCCTTATCATCATGACTTTTTTGAACATTAACTGGCTCAATCGGATTTAGCGTTTTAAAGTGAAATGACTTTTAAACACTCTTCCATCCTCTAAGGTAACATGAAACCAATAATCGCTTGAAGGCAAAGGAAACCCATTATATGTTCCGTCCCAACCAGGACTAACAGGGTCTAATTCTTTTAACAATTTACCATAACGATCAAAAATATAAATAACACTTTGAGGCTGAAATTCTTCTGAAAGACCATAAACTTGCCAATAATCGTGGTAACCATCATTATTTGGTGTGAAAAACTTTGGAAACCCTATTACCGAAATAAGCTCATCTACAATACCACATTCGTTTTTATCTCTTACATATATGGTATGCAAACCTGCATCTACATTATCAAATACATTGCTGTCTTGGTAAGGACCTTCAGGATTATCTATTGCATATTCATAATCGCCTTCACCAGATACAAAAACAGTAACCATATTGTTTTGTGTGGCATCAATAACTTCTATATTGTCAAAAGTAGCAATGTTTGATGGTAGTACAGTAATGGTTCTATCTTTATAACATCCATCAGTATTTATAACACGCACAGTATAAGTTCCAGGTTCGTTAACTTCAATTGTAGTGGTGGTTTCACCTGTTGACCATTCGTAGTAATAATTATTAGGTAAATCATCAATAAGACCACCTGTTAGTGTTATGGTTTCAGGGTAAAAATTAAGGCAATATATAGTTTCTGCTTCGGTTTGAATATTTGGAAGTTCAAACACCACCAATTCTACTTCACTTATTCCATAGCAAGCATTTGAATTTTCAACTCTAGCATAAATTGTTTGAGAATAAGCTATAGTATTAGTAAATGTATTTGATAGTACATTTGTTTCTAGCAACGCATCTTCATAGGTTTCGTAATAGCTAAGTTCCAAGTCATCAGGTAAACCACTTAAGACAGCTTCATTGGCATCGTTTAATGTAAAAGCATAAAAACCATCTTCAGTTCCATCGTCATCACATGCCTCTATTGTAGTGTTGTTTGCTGAAGTTGTGCTGACTTCTAATGTAACTTCAGCAATGTTATAGCAACCAGTAATTTCATCGGTTACTTTGGCATATACCAATTGAGGGTTGAAAAAGTTTTCAAACGCATTACCATCAATTTCATTTGTATTGCCTTCGGCATCATTCATTGAAAGATAGTAATTTATAGTTCGGTTCGCTGCTCCTGCAGTAATATCATCAAAAATCTGATTAATATTAAAGATTGTAAATCCTTCAGGAATACCATCTTCATCACATTGGATTATGGTTGAATTAACAACTTCAGGAGCATCGTTTACCATAAAAGTAAAACTTCCAGTACTGTAACAATCAGGATTGATGTTATTTTCAATTCTAACAAAAATATTTTCACTGTAAGGCGTTGTATTAGTGTAGTCTGTATTTAAAGCGTCTGAATTATCGTCAGCATCTAATTGCGAGGAATGAAATGTTATGGTGTATAAAGCTGGATCTTGACTACCATAAATGTCAGTGTACAATGTTGATAAATCGAAAGTTGTTATACCATCCATTACATTTCCTCCAAAATCTTCATCACAAACTGTAATATCTTCTAAAGTTTCTATTTGTGGTGTAATAAATACTTCTATAAAAAACGAAGAGGTTGCATAACAATTAGGATTAGATGCATTATCAACACGAACAAAAATTTCTTGTGGATTAGAAGTGTTGTTGTACAAACCTATAATTTCATTTTCATTATTATCAGCATCTTCTTGAGAAGCATAATAGTGTACATTATATTCAGTAGCATCTTGCGTGTCTAATGCTTGTGCATCTTGTTGTGTGAAGTCAAAAGTTGAAGTTTCAGTAATGTCACACATCACCATATCGTCTGGTTGGCTTGCAAATGGAATGTCGTGGTAACTTACAATAGCTTCACCTTCAATAGGACATTCACCATTGTTAGGTTCAATAAATACTTCATAAAAACCTGGTGTGTCTACAAAAAGCTCAAAAGTGGTCTCAGTAAGCGGTACACCATCTTTAGACCAATTATAGGTTGCTCCAGCAACGTCTTCGGCAATAAGTGTGTAACTATCACCATCGCAGAGTAAAAGTTCTGTAGTGCTTATCCCATTTTGAATAATATCTATTTGACTATTAAAAAGCGATTGAATAAAAGGTGGTAAGCCTATACGACTTAAGTTTTGAAAGCTGCCATTAATATCTAGTAAAACACCTGTTTCGTTATAACCAGCTGCGTTTCCATCAGCTTCAGGGTTTTGAATCACTCCAATATGTCTTCCAGTTCCATTTATATTAGCAAAACTAACTTGAGCCCTGTAAATTCTTTTATCTAACCCAAGTTGTAATGCGCCAGCACTAAAAGAATTTGACGAATGAATAACTGTCATTGAACCAGGAATATCTGTGCTTTCAAGATCCCATTGTAATACATGGCTAGAGCCATTACCAGCAATACCATCGCTAATGGTTGCATATACTTTTCTATTTTCAGCCGAAAACTCAACACCATAAGGACTATCATTATTTTCTTGACCAAAAAGTGTTAGTGGGTTAGAAACCACACCTGTGTCATTATCAAAATCGAATAAGTAAACACCACCACCTGTTTCGCCTTGAAGCACAGTAGCAAACCCATGATGTGCCACTGCTAGTTTTGTGCCATCAGGAGATGCTTTTAAGTAACCTAAAGCATTTCTTCTATAACCTTCGGCAGGAACTACAGGTCCTACAGTGGATACTACAGGAGTAGTGTTAACACCGTTTTGGTCTACTTTAAAAGCATAAAATTTATCTACAAAATGAGTAATTACCCAAAAGGAGAAGCAATCATCAGCTTTTACAGCGGTTATTTTTTCAGAACATTTAAATTCAGATTCGGTTTGGTTTGTAGTGTCATAGGTAATTAGAGGAACGTTTTTTTCTAATGGGTCGACATCACCTAAACCTCCTTCTAAAGTCATATCAACCAAAGAATACATTAAACCATCATTTACACCATCTCCATCTTGTTGGTTAGGAAATGCTGATGAATTAAAATGATGAGGCTCATCAACAGTAAAAATATAGTACTGATTTAAATCTTGAGGTTTTGGTACTATCAATCCAGAAGACGTACTAGAATCATCACCTTTAAGTCCTGTTCCAAATGCTTCACTTGCGTTGGGCATTGGTAAATGATTGGCATTCCAAATGGTTCTACCATCAGAGTAAAACAGTAAATTACCATCAGTATCAGAAATGGATGTACAACCTTCTAAAGTGTTTAATTGTCCATCGGTAACAGCTGTAACAGTACCAGTAGTTGTGTTAAATCTTAAACCTGCATTTTTTCCAAAATACCAATTTGCAGCTTCGTTTTGGGAGTACATATTTAATGTACAGTAAATGCTAAAGCAGAGTAATAAGATGTTCTTTTTCATGAAATATTAGTGATAAAGCGTTTGTATATACAACAAGTTAAAAACTGAAAATCCTATTAAAACTTTAGAAATTTAAAGTTGAGTTAACAAGAAGTATATACAAATACTGAATCACTAAAGATATTACAAATCTCGCTTTTTTAATAATCTGTACGATAAAAAGACAAATAGAGCAGTCCAACCTATTACAGTAACAATTTCATACCAATGCACTGCATAGTCATATGCGATTTCGGTCTTTTCAGGAAACTTTGTCATTACTATACGTTGTACTGGTTGGTCAATAAGTTTGTACATGGACTCTAGCGGTAAAAAGTTTTTTACTTTAAATGCTGAATCTGCTGTTCCTAAAACTTCATAAGCTCCCCAAAAAATTAACCATTCAACAATATAGAGTACAAATAAAAACCCTAAAGCAAAAGCTGAGCGTTTTACTAGCATACCAAAGAATAAACATAGACTAAAGAATCCTACTAATTTCACGAAATAGGCGAGTAAAAATTCAGTTTCTCTAAAAACTATAGAGGCTTCAGTATAGCTAGAGTAGTACATACCTATACAAAACGACGCCAAACCAATAAGTAATGTTGCTACTAGAGAAAAGAATACAATAGTGTAGAACTTTGATAAGATAAACTCTTTTTTACTTAGTCCATCAATAAGGTTTTGTTTTATGGTTTTGTTGCTGTATTCATTACCTATCATACTTACCACAACTATTGCAAAGAAAAACTTGAATTGCGATGCGAAAAATGTGGTAATGTGCCAAATGATAGGGAAGTTGAAAATACCAAGTTCACCTAATTCTAAAGTGAAAAATCCGAAAAAGTTTATTTTAATTGAAGATAATACGAGTACTGTAAATGGCAGGATGAACGATACAAAAATTAATACTTTGCTTGTTCGGTTTAGCCAAAGTTTCTGTAATTCTAAATTTATAAGTCGTAACATGGATACTGTGTTTTTTTGATTGATTTTGATTAGTTGTTGTCTGTTAATTGTAAGAACTGTTCTTCCAAACTTTCTTTACGTTTTACCAAGTGTGATAACACAATTCCTTTTTCAAACATGAGCTTGTTAAAGGAAGAGGCATCCATTGGTTGGTTTAAAAACGCAGTAATTAATCCGTTATCAATCTTTAGTTTACCAAAAGAAGTATCGCTTTCAAGTAGTTTAACCAATTCATCTTCTTTATCTGTCTTCAACTCAAAAAAGCCATGACTGTTAATCATTTCGTCAACACGACCAGAGTATAGTTTTTCACCTTTTCTAAGTACTACTACATGAGAGCACACTTTTTCAACTTCATCTAAAAGGTGAGATGCTAAAAGAATTGTAGTGCCATTTGAAGCAATTTTTTTTATAATCTCTCTAATTTGATGAATTCCTTGAGGGTCAAGACCGTTGGTAGGTTCGTCTAGTATTAATATTTCAGGATCGTTTAACAATGCTGATGCGATTGCTAAACGTTGTTTCATACCCAAAGAGTAGGTTCTAAATTTATGGTCTTTTCTGTCTAGTAAACCAACAATTTCAAGCTTTTCATCAATTTTTGCATAGTCAACACCTTTAATTTTACACACCAGTTTTAGGTTTTGTTGTGCAGTCATATAAGGGTAAAAATTAGGACGCTCAATAATAGCGCCTACTTTTTTAAGTGCTTCGTGTGTAGATGTTTTACCATCAAACCAGCTAAATTGTCCTGAAGTTCTATTAACTACGTTAAGTACAATACCTAGAGTGGTTGATTTTCCACTTCCGTTAGGTCCTAAAATTCCGTAAACATTACCTTTATTTATGGTAAAAGAAAGGTCTTTTACAGCAGTTAAATAGCCAAATTTCTTGGTGAGATTGTTGATTGTTAATATTTGTTCCAAAATATAATATGATTGATTAGTTAAAAATATGACGAGTATTACCGCTTATTGTTACATGGTATTTTATAAAACATTAAATTAGTAATGATTTTAAATGCTATGGACGACTTAAAGATATCGAAAAAGAAACCATCTTACCCAATAAATAGTAAGTTACATAACTATTTACAAGACTATAACAGGAATATTCGCTTACCTATTTTTTATGAAGACCTATTGCGTTTTCAAGGTTCGGTAGTGGTTTATGATAAGAATGACGAAGACACACTTTGGATTCGTGTGTACTATAACGAGTTTGAACGCGAAGAAATAGATTTAAGCTTAAAGCGTGTGTATTCTATTTTAATTTCTGATGGTAATGAAAGTATTTTTAAGTACCTAAGTGTTGATGCTATTGACTTTTGCACCTTCGGGAACTCAAAGCCTTTTAGAGTAAAAATTAGAAATATACTCAACGATAACTACACCTATTTTTATGTAAAAAAAGCCGATGCTTCTCGTGTGTATGGACTAGAGTTTGAGCATATGCTTTCACCTTATAACCTTAACTTTTTAGTTTATAAAAATACATTGATAGAAGAGCATATTGCTGGTATTCCTGGTGATGAGTTTATTAAAAACATGTTGCCAGAATGTACTGCTTCTGAAAAATCGCAAATAGCTAAAGAGTTTGTAAAGTTTAACGAACGTTGTATGATTAGATTACTTGGTGATATGAGATCATACAACTATGTAATTGTACCAACACACGATTTTGATCATGTGGTTTTTAAAATTAGAGCTATCGATTTTGACCAACAGAGTTATGAAGGTAAGTTTAATGTGTACAGGCCCCAATTTTTTAAAGAGAATTTTAAAATGGTAGAGTTGGTGCGCGAGAAAATTCAAAAAGAATCTATTGAGCAGTATAAAATTGAAGAACGCTCAATTGTTGCACGTCGAATGATTAGTTATCATGATAGAATAGTGGAGTTGCTAGATTGTATGCAAGACGATACAATATCAATTCCTGAGCATATAAAACTGCTTCGAGAGCAAATTTATGATTATACACTAGATATTGAATTTAAGAAGAGTAAAACAATGGGAGACATTATGAAAAACGCTCTAGCCTTTGTAAAACGAAACTATCAAGGAATGAACATGAAAAACTTTTTCTAGCCTATTGTTGGTTGTGTTTTGACTAAATTCTGTCAATTCGAGTATATCGACGTTTATAGTCGATATGTATCGAGAATAAGAATTTTAGTCTTTTTTAAATAGTTCTCGATACGGTTTTTCTATCAAAAACCACTCGAACTGACTTTTTGAAATTAATTTGGTTCAATCAATGGTTTTTTCTAACAAAAAAAGCATCCCAAAGAGGATGCTTTTAAATTTATATTTTCAACACTTATATTAGTTTACAATAGAGCTTACCAATTGTGTAAGTTCTTCAGTTGTGCCATAGTCAACAGTAACGTTAAAAGTGTCATCGCCTTCAACAGTAATAGGTAAACTACCAAACTTTAAATAGCTGTTTTCATCAATAGTAATTGCAAGCAAAGTTGCATTTAAACCAAGAGGAATTGAGCCAGCATAAGTTTCTAAAGCAGTTTCAGCATCATTTAAACTTGTAATCATAACAACTGAAGGAAAGTCTTCAATAAACATCCATACTGTAGTTTGAGAGTAATCAGTAACATCAGACACTGAAACTTCAAACTGAGTTGCCGTTTCACCAGCCATATCATAAAGCACATCACAGTTTGATAGACCTTGTTCTAGTCCAAAAACATTAAAATATCCTTCACCAAACCAGTTTTCGTTGTTTCCGTTTAAAGTCCAGTTTACAACTTCTCTACCATCTTGTGTAACGACAGATCCTACGTAGTAATCCATATCAGTCAATCCTAAGCCAGTAGTATCTGTTTGAATAGTCATTTGCGCTTGAATGTTAAACGGATTTGCATTTACAGGGTTTCCGTTTTCATCTTCAAAGGTTAAGTTAAAACTTCCTCCTGTAATCAATAACTGACCGTTGCTTGAGGTTTGCACATTGTTAAGAAACATTTTATCTAATGTAAGATACTCTGATAATTTAGCGACAACAGGAGAGGTAATAACATTGTTATCATCATCAGTAAATGTATTTGGTCCAATGTTGAATATTGTACCATCGTCTCCAGTAATTACTGTAGCAACAGATGGGTCTGTAATGTCATGAGATTGAGGTTCTTCTTTTAAAGCTTCAACTAAACTAGAGAGTGATGTGTAGGTATCAGCAGGAATGTTGTTTTGGTTGTCATCATCATTGGTACAGTTAAGTGCCAATACACCAATACATACTAGTAATACTAATTTAAAAATAGGTTGCTTTTTCATAATAAATAATTTAGAGTTATACTCTTTAGATGAAAAAGTAACCGAATGGTTGCGTAAAAAATTTAGGAAATTGGAAAATTAATTCCAGTTTTCATCAAAATCTAGACTCTCGTAGTCGTCAATATCAAGGTCGTCATCAAACTCATTAAAGTCATCAAAATCCTCAGCTTCAAAGTTTTTGTCAGGTGCTTGGTCAGGGATTTGTCCATGTACAAACATAAGGTTAGGGTAGTCAAAACCTTCAGCTTCATCAACTATTTCAGCAAGCTCTACAAAAAAGGTCCACATACTCAAAAAGTCATAGACGTAAATCAATTTGGTTTGCGCTTCGTGTACCACATCGTTAATTAATGTTGTGTTCATTAATTTTACTGGGTTTACACCATCACTCATATCAAACAAAGAGATTTCTTCACCTTGTTCCCAAGTATCGTTACTTAGGTAAAAAGAAGCCATTTCAGAGCCATCAAAACCAAAAGATTGGGTTATAATGTTATGAAGGTCTTCTAGTGTGTCATCTTCACGAATTTCTAAATCACGAAATACGTCGTCTTCTGTATCGTTGTCAAGTATTATTCTAAATCTGTAAATCATAAATGTTCAATAATGTGCAAAGTTACAAAGTTTAGGCTTTGTTTTTAGCGTTTGTAGCTTCTAATATTAAGTAGAATTGAATTCCAAATAATATACTAGCTAATATGAGGTGTAAGGTTTGTGAACCAAATGGAAAACTAAAGTTTGCCATGGCAATTCCTGAAGCAATTTCAACCAATAAAATACCTAATACCCAATATACTTTTTTGTAATGCAATTGGTGTTTTTTAAGTAGTAACAATAAGTAGCCATTAACTAATAATACAAGTATAGAAAATGACCTGTGAATATAAAAACTTGTGGTAGGATTGTTTAACCAGTTTGAGGCATTGCCTTCTCCTAGAGCTTTTATTTGATGGTCTACAAATTCTCTTACCTGAGTTCCTAAAACTACCTGAATACAAGTTAAAGCTAACGCTACAATTAATGCGTTTTTAAATTGTGTGTTGAATGTAAAGGACGTGTTACTTTGTTTGGTTTTAAAGATTATGTAGAGCATTACAGCTACTATTGCTAATGCCATTACCATGTGAATAGTAATTTTTAAAGGTGCTAAGTTTGAATCGACTACGGTTTTTCCTAACCAAGCTTGAAAGCCCATTGCAAAAACAGTAAAAAACGATAGAAGCGTAATACTTTTGTTGCGTTTCCAATACCTTAAAGATGCAAATGCCATGACTAAAGTTGCTAAGCCAGCAAGTGCACCAAATAATCTATTAATGTATTCAACCCATGTGTGAGTTGGATTAAATACTGCATAATCATGTTTTGTATAGGTGTCCCAATTGGTTTTTATAAACTCATTGGAAGACGTAAAACTACTTTTAGCTACTTGTAAAGTTTCGTCAACAATAATAACTTGACCTTTTTTGTAATCGTGGTTAGCATGCCATTCCAATTGAACCTTTTCAGTAGGAGGAATGTAGTATCCAAAACATTTAGGCCAATCAGGACAACCCATTCCGCTACCTGTCATACGTACAACAGCTCCTGCTATTATAACTAAATAGGTTAGGACTAAGGTTACTTTTGCTATAGTATTGAAATGTGTTTTCATTTTTGAATTGTTAAACCTAACTGTACACCTCTATCTAACATTAATTGATAAGCTGCTTCATATTCATTAGGAATTTTACCATCAAGAATAGCTTCTTTAATGGTCTCTTTAATCATTCCTATCTCTTTAGAAGGCTTTAAGTTGAAAGTTTGCATGATTTCTTCTCCTGAAATAGGAGGTTGAAAGTTTCTTATATGGTCGCGTTCTTCAACTTCAACTATCTTTTGGCGAACAATTTTAAAATTGTTGTGATATTTTTTAAACTTTTTAGGGTTTTTGGTGGTAATATCAGCTTCACAAAGCGTCATTAAATCGTCTACATAATCACCAGCATCAAATACCAAACGACGTACTGCCGAATCGGTAACTTCTTCATTTGCCAACACAATAGGTCTAGAGCTCATTAATACCATTTTTTGAACAAATTTCATTTTGTCATTTAATGGCATTTTAAGTCTTTTAAATAAATAATACACCATTTTTGAACCTTCAAACTCGTGACCATGAAAAGTCCAACCCACTTTTTTACTAAAGCGTTTGGTAGGTGCTTTTCCTATGTCGTGTAATAATGCAGCCCAACGTAACCATAGGTTGTCGGTATATTTGCTAATATTATCAACAACCTCAAGAGTGTGGTAAAAATTATCTTTATGACGTTGTCCTTCAACTTCGTCAATACCTTTTAAAGCGGTTAGTTCAGGTAAGATACGCTCTAACAATCCAGTTTTTTCTAAAAGTAAAAAACCGATAGAAGGTGTTTTGCTTTCCAAAATCTTGTTAAGCTCAACAGTAATGCGCTCGTTAGTTATAATTTGTATTCTATGACTGTTTTTAGAAATGGCTTGCAAAGACTTTTTTTCAATTTCAAAATCTAATTGTGTTGCAAAACGTATGGCACGCATCATTCTTAAAGGATCGTCACTATAAGTGATATCAGGATCTAAAGGTGTTTTTATACACTTGTTCTCTAAATCGGTTACACCATTAAAAGGATCTAGTAATTCACCAAAATGTTCTTGAGATAAATTAAGCGCTAAAGCATTAATGGTAAAATCACGACGGTTTTGGTCGTCTTGCAAGGTGCCATTTTCAACAACAGGATTTCTACTGTCTTCGTTATAACTTTCTTTACGAGCTCCTACAAATTCAACTTCAATATCGTCATAACGCAACATAGCAGTACCATAGGTTTTAAAAACCTGTACTTTTGGGTTGTTAGGAAGGTTTTTAGCAACTTGTTTAGCAAGTTCTATTCCGCTTCCTATAGCTACAATGTCAATATCTTTTTTTGAATCTCTTTTGAGTAGAAAATCTCGTACATAACCACCAATAACGTAGCTATCTAAATTAAGTTCTTTAGCCGATTGGGAAACAATCTCGAATATTGGGTGTTGAAGTGCTTGCTTGTAATTCATACTCATATAATCTCAAACACCAAATGCTGTTATTTGTAGAAAATTATTTTCTTATAACTTCTACAGCACCATCGTTACTTAATTTAATAATTGCAGATGGTTTTGATGCTGATTTTACATTTTGCAAATTTACAACATAGTCCACACCTTTTAAAATGTCTTCGCTTATTTCTTTAAACGATTTTGGTGTAGGTTGTCCACTAATATTAGCAGATGTTGAAACAATAGGTCTTCTAAGTTTTTTAACCAATGCATTGGCAAACCCTTTACGAACAACTCTTATGGCTAGTGTATTGTCTTTTGGAATTAAATTTTCAGCAACACGCAATGGTCTGTCGTAAATAATTGTAGTAGGTTTTGCAGCGTATTTTAAAATATCATAAGCTACTTCTGGTACATCTTCGATATATTGATTGAGCATCTTAAAATCGTTAACTAAACAAATCATAGCCTTACTTTCGGCACGTTGTTTAAGTTTAAAAACTTTTTCAACGGCCTCGTAATTGGTAGCATCGCAACCAATTCCCCAAACCGTATCTGTAGGATAAAGGATAATACCTCCTTGTTTTAAAACTTTTAGTGCTGAGTTAATTTCATCAGTCATGTTACTTAGATTTTAGTTTATAAACGCCAATACTCTTTTTGAAAATTTTGCTTAACACTTTGTACTTTACGATAATGCGGTTTTTTAAACTCAATTTTCTCCATTGGCTTTTATCAATGGCATTATTTAATATAGTGTTGCTCATTTCATCAGAAAGAATAAACTCCTTTGATAAGTTTTTCCAGTTTATATTTCCGTAACCATTAAAGTTGTTTATTTTGTTTTTGTCGTGTATTATAGCTATCCACAAGCGTTTTTTTGTATAGTACTTAATACGTGTTTCATTTTTCCAATCGGTATGACTATTATGCCAAATGGTTTTAGGGTTGTTGTTTTCTTCAATTAAGCTTAAAAAAGGATTGAAAATATGCTCCTTTTTTCCGAGCATTATTTGAGGTTTTATTTGTAAGGAGTACCCTTTAATAACATCAATAACAAGATATTTTTGTGAATTAAATTGGCTTTGAATTTCACTAATAAAATCTTTGTGTATAGCATCGTCATTGTCAATTCTGGTTGAAATGATATGATTTTTGCCTTGCGACATTTTAGAAACTATAGCGTTTATTGAACTTTGAAATTTTGCCATACCATCGATATATTCCAATCGAATAAAGTCATGGTCTTTAACCAAATCATTCAGTATGGTTTTATAATCAGATTTTGTTGCTGTATCAGCAAAAATTAACCAAGTAAAGTTTTTGTTGGTTTGATTAACAACTGATGGTAGACAAAAACTTTTAAACAACCATATGCGTTGTTCCATCCAAGAGTCATTGAGCAATAACTCATTGTTTTTTGTTGTGGTCCAATCAGGATTAGTAAGGTTAAATCTTGTGATTAAGAAATGCTCAAACATTGGTGTTATAAGTTTAAGTAATTAAATGCTTTTTCAGCAAATGCATTATTAACTGTTCGACATTCTTCTAGAACTCCATCATAGGATTGAAGTTTGTTTAAATCGTCTTTATAGTTTGAAAAGGTTGAAATAACAGGTTGGTATTTAAAATCGTAAAACTTGGTTGAATTAGGAAACACCATAACTTTTTTATTGAACAACATTGCCCAATACATAGCATGGTAGCTATCGGTTAAAACTATGTTTGATGAAGCTATAAACTCAACCATTGCTTCAAAAGTGGAGTTGTTTGCTATACTTTCAAAGTCTGAAAATTTTGAAATAACCTTTTTGTTTCTGAGTGTTTTTTGATGAAAAACAATACCAATTTCTCTAGTTTCATCAAACGAAGTATCAAAAATAGGATGCATACAACTTACACAAGGTACCCATTCTTCAGTCCTGCCATAATCTCTAACACCTACTAAACCGTAATTGCTAGGTGTAATATTGTATTTAATTTGTTTTCCGTAAAGTTTTGAGCTTTTGCTATTATGACCAACTCCCCAAAACACAATTTTTTTATCGGTTTGAGATAGTTTTTCAAGCATATTCATGTGCATGTTAAAACCTGGTCGGTTTAGCAATCCACCTCCTCCAATAATAAGAGCATTTTCGCAAATAGTCTTGTGCCAATTGTCTCTAACGCTATCGTCATTATTTTTGTAATCAAACAAATCGAGAGCTTTTCCTTTTAGTTCATCAAAGTAATGATGAGGTGCACAGTAAAAGTCGCCAACATTGTTTGGGTCTAATCTATGTAGGTTAACAACATCGTTATTGTGTTGATACGGATTGGAAACTATTCGCTCAATAACTTCTTTTTTATTGCGCGCTCTCTCAAAGTGAGATAGTTTTTTCTTGAAAAAATTAAGGTAGCTCATACAATTGGCAAAGTAAATAAATTATATAAAAGTATTAAACACTTTATGATTATATGTTACTTTTATACTCTTATATAAAAATACGAAATTATTGAGCAGGTTTATGGGAATTACAATAGTATTGGCAGATAACTCAAAATTGAATAAGGAAAAAGTTCTTAAGGCAATTGATAATTTTGACCACGAAGGGAAATTAATAGGTTACGGTTCTAGAAATAAAATTAAAAAGATAACAATTGATGATGTAGAGTACAATATTAAGTCCTTTAAAAACCCTAATGTAGTTAACCAAATTGTCTATCGTTTTTTTAGAAAAAGTAAAGCTGAACGTTCTTTTTTATACGCGAAGCAGTTGCTTAAAATGGGTGTTTTAACACCAACTCCAGTAGCATTTGTAGAGTATAAATCTATTTTTACATTTGGAAGAAGCTATTACATTAGTGAGCAGTTAAAATATGATTTCACTATAAGAAAACTTATTGATGAGCCTAAATATGAGGATTACGAAAACATATTAAGACAATTTACTCAATTTACCTATGACTTGCACGAAAAGGGAATTCATTTTTTAGATCATTCTCCAGGAAATACACTTATAAAAAAGACCAATTCTGGTTATGAGTTTTATTTAGTAGACCTTAACCGAATGGATTTTAAAACACTTAACTATCAAGAGCGTTTAGCTAATTTTGCACGCTTGTCTCCAAAAGATTATATGTTAGATATAATAAGTGATGAGTATGCTAAACTAATGAATAAGCCTAGTGATGAAGTTAGAGAACGCATGTACTTTTACTCTCAAAAATTTTCTTCAGGGTTTAAAAAGAAAGAAGCTTTTAAAAAGAAATACTTTTTTTGGAGGAAGAAAAAACGCTAACGATTTTGCTTGTATAGGCTGCGTAGTTTTGAATACTTTAAAAAACGCGTATTGGCGGTTTGTACTGAAATGAAAAAACCATTAAATCCATCTAAGAATCCAAGTTTTAAAAAGTAAGATTGAAAAAATGCCCAAGTTGGATTAAAAAGTATTTTATATAAAGGTGCTTTTTTTCCTAATTTATAATAGGCTTCAGCCGAAATTGAGGTAAATAATTCTACTTTTTTATTGTACTCCGAGTAGGTGTTATAATTCCAATGCAGTATGTCTCCTTTTAAAAAACCTACCTTATTGTTTTTATCAGTTAGGGCAATTCTATCATGCGGATTAATACCAGACCATTTTGCTTTTCTTCGGTCAAAAACACGCAATTTTTTATCAGGATACCATGTTGTGTACTTTATCCATTGACCACAAAAACAATTTAAACGGTTGCTGTAATATCCATCATATTTCCAATTCGATTTTACATCTAAAATAGATTGTTGCAACTTATCAGATAGGGCTTCGTCACCATCAAGAGAAACAATGTAGTCATGTTTTGCTTGCGCAATAGCAAAGTTTTTTTGTTCGATATAGCCTAAAAACTTCTGTTCAATAAACCTTACGTTAAATTTTTCGCAAATAGCTTTAGTGTTATCAGTCGAAAACGAATCTACAACTACTATTTCATCAACTACATTGCTTAACGATTGAAGACATTCTTCAATTTTGCGTTCTTCGTTAAACGTAATTATTACACCAGATAGTTTTATCATTTAAAAAATATTGATGTTGTAAAAGTACGTATTTTGTAATTATTCAATAGCCATATCAATAGTTTTAAAACCCCTTTTTCAAAATATAATGTATACTATTTGCTTATATTTGCACCAATTAATTATACAAGAAAAACCCAATTAAATGGCATTTCCTAAAATAACAGTTATAATCGCTACGTACAATAAAACTGATTGGTTAGAGAAAGTACTTTATGGTTATAGTGTGCAAACCTATAAGGATTTTGATATTATAATTGCTGATGATGGCTCTACTAATGAAACCAAAGAGCTTATTGATAGGTTTAAAGCAGATTATCCTGTAGAAATCACTCATGCATGGCATGAAGATAAAGGATATAGACGCCAAAAAATATTAAATGAAGCCATTGTAATGGCAAAAAACGAGTATATCCTATTTACTGATGGTGATTGTATTCCAAGAGAAGACTTTGTAGAAACGCATGCTAAATTTGCTGAAGAAGGGTATTTCTTATCTGGTGGTTATTGCAAATTACCAATGGATATTAGCGAAACCATAGCTGAAGATGATATTAAATCAAAACGTTGTTTTGAAGTAAAATGGTTAAAATCTCAAGGAGAACTTAACTGGAAAAACAAGTTGAAGCTTTCTGCTAAAAATGGATATGCTGATTTTATGGATAAGATAACACCAACAGGAGCAACATTTAATAACTGTAATTCTTCTGCTTGGAAAACCGATTTAATTGCCATTAATGGTTATGACGAACGCATGCAATATGGTGGGCCTGATAGAGAATTGGGAGAACGCCTAGTTAATAATGGAATTAAAACAAAGCAAATACGCTACAAAGCCATTTGTTTACATTTGGATCATGCTAGAGGTTATAAAACGCAAGAGTCGCTAGATCGTAATTTAGCCATTAGAGCTAAAGTGAAAAAAGAAAACCTAAAGTGGACTGAGTACGGAATTAAGAAAGGTTAATTTAATTGTTTTAAAAACGTTTTTAATTCTTCATCAAAACACGTTGGTTTAAATTGAGAGTATAATTCTGCAGCTTTAGATTTTAATTCCTTAGGATGTTTTATGTTTAAATAAGGCTCTTGATTATAATCTTTTAAGTGAACCGAAACATGGGT
Organism: Gaetbulibacter sp. PBL-D1; assembly: GCF_050509525.1. Lineage (NCBI taxonomy): Bacteria > Pseudomonadati > Bacteroidota > Flavobacteriia > Flavobacteriales > Flavobacteriaceae > Gaetbulibacter > Gaetbulibacter sp. PBL-D1. Next base: position 143,966 of record NZ_JBNWKB010000006.1, read on the forward strand.
TTTACCATCGTCAAACATATTCCAAGCTTCTTTTTTTATCCATGGAGAAAATATAGTAAACGTTGGAATGTGTAACGCTTTGGCCATATTAATTGCACCACCTTCGTTACCTATTAAAGCATCGCAATGAGAAGTTATTGCTAAAAAATCTCTCAAGCTTTTTCCAAACACTTCAAAATAGATTTGCGTTTTGGTTTGAGCATTACACAACTCATAAATAGCTTTGGCGTCAGCTTCTTGCTTAGGGATATAATTAAATAATAGTTGAGCTTCAGGTTGCTCATTAACAATAGTATCTATCGTTTTTGCCATATACTCAAAAGGATATGTTTTGGAGCTACCACTTCCCAAAACGCCTATCATGTATAAAGGTTTTTCTAAGCTAATATCATGACCGAGTAAAAAGTCTTTAGCGTTTTGCTTTTCAGAATCAGTAAGATGAATTTTTGGTCTAACAATATGTAAAGAGTCAATTCCTAAAGGCGTTAATAATTGCAGTCTGTTTTCTATAGCTAATCCTGCATTAGTATCAGCTTTCAATTTATTTTTAAAAAGATGATTGTAAATTAATGCGTTAGGACCTTTGTCTAATGAAATTCTGATTTTAGCTTTCGTAAAATAACTTATTATATTACTAGATATTTTAGAGTAAACATCTATTACAGCATCATAATGTTCCTTTTTTAGCTGTTTCGCAAATTGATATAGTTTTAGCTTGCTTTTTTCGAGTTCGGGTGTAAAAAAATGAAACTTATCAATAAAAGGATGGTTTTCAACAACAGGATAGGTGTGAGAGTTGATAACATAATGCACTTCAGCATCAGGATATTTTTGCTTTATAGCCTCAAACAAAATGCTTGTTGCCAAAACATCACCTATCATTTTTTGTTGAATGATTAAAACTTTCAAACTTTAAGTTTTCTAAAAATCATTAGCAGAAACACTAACTCAGTTTAAATTTACACAGCAACGTCGTACTCTCTTAAAGCATCATTAAGAGAAGTTTTCTTATCAGTACTTTCTTTACGCTTACCAATTATCAATGCACATGGCACTTGGTATTCGCCAGCAGCAAATTTTTTGGTATAACTTCCAGGAATAACAACTGAACGTGCAGGAACAATACCTTTCATTTCAACAGGTTCATCTCCTGTAACATCAATAATTTTTGTACTCATAGTCAGTACAACATTAGCACCAAGTACAGCTTCTTTTTCAACACGAACGCCTTCAACAACTATGCAACGACTACCAATAAATGCACCATCTTCAATAATTACAGGAGCAGCTTGTAAAGGTTCTAAAACTCCACCAATACCAACACCACCCGAAAGGTGAACGTTTTTTCCTATTTGAGCGCAACTACCCACTGTTGCCCAGGTGTCAACCATAGTGCCTTCATCAACATAAGCACCAATGTTTACATAACTAGGCATTAATATAGTGCCAGATGAAATATAAGCACCATGTCTTGCTACAGCATGTGGTACTACTCTTATGCCTTTTTCAGCGTAGTTACGTTTTAAAGGAATTTTATCATGAAACTCAAAAATACCAACTTCTAGCGTTTCCATTTGTTGAATAGGGAAATACAATACCACAGCTTTTTTAACCCATTCGTTAACTTGCCAACCGTTAGCGGTAGGTTCGGCAACTCTTAATTCTCCAGCGTCTAGTAAGTTAACTACTTTTCTAATGCTGTCAATTGTGTTTTGGTCTTTTAAAAGTGCTCTGTCTTCCCAAGCATTTTCAATAATGGTTTGTAATTCTGTCATTGGTATAATTTAAGTTTTAAACTAGCTACAAAGATAGTTCTATAATTTTAAGAGAAAAAAATAAAAATAATATGTGACCTATCCGTTTTGTGTGTGTCTTAAAAATGATTAATGAGTGGTTTTGTTTAGTTAGAGGGAAATTAAATCATCAGTTAATTAATAGCTAATTATTTTAATAACTCTTCCTTTTTATAAAGGGAGAGTTTTTTATTATGTTACCTTTGCAATCAATATGGCAAGAATTTTAGCAATAGATTTTGGTACTAAAAGAACAGGAATAGCTGTAACTGATGAGTTGCAAATTATAGCTTCTGGGTTAACAACTGTTGAAACTAAAGACTTGTTTGCTTTTTTAAAAGAGTATGTCTCTAATGAATCTGTAGAGCTATTTGTTATTGGAGAGCCTAAGCGTTTAAATAATGAAGCCTCTGAAAGTGAGGTAGCTATTAAACCATTTATTGATAAGATTAAGAAGACTTTTCCTGATATACCATTTACAAGAGTTGATGAACGTTTTACTTCTAAAATGGCGTTTCAAACCATGATAGATAGTGGGTTAACTAAAAAACAACGAAAAAATAAAGCCTTAGTAGATGAAATTAGTGCTACAATAATACTTCAAAGTTATCTATATTCGAGATAAAATAGGGCTGTAAAGTGTATTTTATCAGTAAATTAAGGTATTTCAACTAAATTATTTTAGGCATTTGCTCCTGAGATATATGTTTGGCTTGGTAATTATTTAAAACCCCAAACTATGAAAAACAACTACTATTTATTTTTATTACTTATAATAGGCCTATTTGGTTTTAATAAAGTAAACGCGCAATCTTGCCCTCCAACAGGATTCTCTAATGGATCTTCATTGTATTTCTTTTATGACTCAGGAACTTCTCTATGTGAGAACAGACCAACTACTGTAAATGTAGGAGCTAGTGTTTTTACACTATCTAGTTGTGATGACGAGTATTCTATTTATGGATTAACATCTGGAGACCCAGTTGCTCCACCAAACACTTTTACTGCTGATTTTGGTTATGCAACTTGCGAATACACTGACGGAACACTTACTAACGAAACATTATCGATAAAACAAGTTGAAGCAATTTTTAATTCTTTAAGAGTGTTTCCAAACCCAGTAACTACTGGAAATACATTAAACGTAAAGTTTCAATCTAATGTTTCGGCAAGTATTAATATATATTCAGTAACAGGAAAACTGGTTTTAGCTGAAAATACTGATAACTTAAGTGTAAAACCTTTAAGTATTTCTAATTTACCTAACGGTATTTATATGGTTCAAATTACATCTAACAATCTATCTATTTCAAAGAAGGTTGTAGTAATGAGATAAAAAAAATTCAAACTCAAATATTAAACTCCTTACCATGTAAGGAGTTTTTTTGTGCTTAAAAACTTCAAAAAAGGCATAAGAATTGTATTTTTGCATCCGAAAATAAGAATTTATGATTTTACCTATTGTTGCCTATGGCGATTCTGTTTTAAGAAAAAAAGCAGAAGAGATTACTAAAGATTATCCTAATCTTAATGAACTTATTGATAATATGTACGATACTATGTATGGTGCGTATGGTGTAGGTTTGGCAGCACCACAAATAGGGTTGCCAATACGTTTGTTCTTGGTAGATACTGAACCGTTTTCAGAAGATGAATCGCATACTGAAGAAGAAAAGCAACAATTAAAAGCTTTTAAACAAACTTTTATAAACGCTAAAATTTTAGAAGAAGAAGGTGATGAATGGGCTTTCAACGAAGGTTGCTTAAGTATTCCAGATGTAAGAGAAGATGTGTTTAGACAACCAAAAATAAAGATACAATATCAAGACGAAAATTTTGAAACACATGTCAAAGAGTTTGATGGTTTAATTGCGAGAGTTATTCAGCATGAATACGACCATATTGAAGGTGTTTTATTTACTGATAAGTTATCGTCATTTAAAAAGCGACTTATAAAAGGAAAGCTAGCTAACATATCAAAAGGAAAAATAAAGATTGACTATAAAATGAAGTTTCCTTTAATGAAAAAGAAACGTTAATAGTTTTAATTCTTATTCACAAAAAATTATATTTGCCCACAACAAAAAAAGCCTGTTTAACACATGAGTTTAGATAAAATTCTTTCTATTTCTGGAAAACCTGGATTATTTAAAATAGTAACGCAAACACGTGGAGGATTAATTGCCGAATCATTAATTGATAAAAAAAGACTATCAGTTAACATACACAGCAATGTAAGTGTACTTAGTGAAATAGCTATTTATACACTATCAGAAGAATTGCCACTATACAAAGTGTTTCTTAAAATAAAAGAGAAAGAAAACGGGCAAACTACATCAGTAAGTCATAAAGATGGTAAAGATGCTTTAGAAGAATATTTCTTTGAAGTTTTACCAGACTATGACGAAGATAGAGTATATGCAAGCGACATAAAAAAGATTGTACAATGGTACAATTTACTTCACCAACACAACCTGTTGGAAAACCTTGAAGCTCTTGAAGATTCAACTTCTGAAGAAGAAGAATAACAACTTACATTTTTTGGTTAATATGTTTTAATAAACATGTAGTAATACATGCTTTACTAAATAGCTATTAATCGTATTTTTGGGTCTTAATATCATCAAAACATGACAGATAAAACCCAACAACTAAAAGCATTTGAGCGTTTGTTAATCATTATGGATGAGTTGCGTGAGCAATGTCCATGGGATAAAAAGCAAACTATGGAATCCTTACGACACCTAACCATTGAAGAAGTTTATGAGTTAGGTGATGCTATTTTGGATAATGATTTAGATGAAGTAAAAAAGGAGCTAGGTGATGTACTTTTACATATTGTATTTTATTCAAAAATAGGAAGCGAAACCAACCATTTTGATATTGCTGACGTTTGTAATAGCATTTGCGATAAGCTTATTGATCGTCATCCACATATTTATGGAGATGTAAGTGTCGATAATGAAGAAGATGTAAAACGCAATTGGGAACAGTTAAAACTAAAAGAAGGAAAGAAAAGCGTATTAGAAGGTGTTCCAAGAAGTTTACCAGCAATGGTAAAAGCGAGTAGAGTACAAGATAAAGTTGCTGGAGTAGGTTTTGATTGGGAAGAGCCTCATCAAGTCTGGGAAAAAGTTGAGGAAGAAATCCAAGAATTGAAGCATGAAGTAGATAGTGGAAATAAAGAAAATATGGAGAACGAGTTTGGAGATGTTTTATTTTCTTTAATAAACTATGCAAGGTTTTTAAAAATTAATCCTGAGAATGCTTTAGAGAAAACCAATAAAAAATTCATTAAAAGATTTCAATATTTAGAAGAAAAAGCGAAGTCACTAAACAAAAGTTTACAGGACATGAGCCTAAGAGAAATGGACGTTTATTGGGAAGAAGCAAAAAAAATATAACTTTTTTTTAGGTTGCGTAATCCAAACATGTAAGATAATACGTATATAATACAGATAGAAACTTGAAATTATAGTTTCATAATCATAAGTAGGTAGTCTTAATTATATTTTAAGCGGATGTGATTAAGATTCAAAATTTAGTTTAGTTAGGGGTCACAATCCTACCTGTTTTTAGCAGGTAGGATTTGATTTTTAATACATATCCTTAAGCTTTCTAAGTTTTTCTTCCCAAATGCTCAGATTGTTTTTATGGTTTTCAATATTGTTTAAAACATCTTTTACCATAGGGTTGCTTTCATCAACATTAGAGAAAAACTGAAGATTGTTTTCTAGTTGGTTGATTTCTCCTTTTACTTCGTCTATTTTTTTACGAATAAAATTATGTTCATTATCAAGAAGTCTAGTATCATCTGGTTGTGATAAGGCTTCAAGTTTATTTTCAAACTTAATCATTTCAATTTCGGTCTTATCCATTTTAAGTTTACCGAACATGTCATCTAAAGCCTTATTGAACTTTCCTTCAATATAACGTTTGCTGTGAGGAACATTGCCTAATGATTTCCACTCGTCTATTTTAGCTTTTAAAGTTTCAATATCACTTTCTGGTGTTCCTGATAATTTTAAATCTTTTAAGGCTTCTAAAAACTTTGACTTCATTTCATAGGCTTCAAATAATTCTTTATTAGCAGCATTACGCTCAGCGTGAAGTTTATCAAAGTAATGATTACAAGCAGCTTTAAACTTGTGCCAAATTTTGTCACTGTCTTTTCTTGGAACATGCCCAATTTTTTTCCAGTCACTTTGAATTTTCTTCATTAAAGGCGTTACAGTTTCAAAGTCTTCACTGTCCTTATTGTCTTCAGCAATTTTTATTAGGTCTAGCTTTTTCTGAAGATTATCATACTGTTCCTTTTTTAAGTTTTTATAAAAGGAATTTTTCTTTTTGTTAAAAGCTCTTACTGATGCTTTAAATTTTGCCCAAGTAGCTTCATTAACTTTAATTGGTACTTTTCCAGCATTAAAGAAATCTTGTCTTAAGGCTTCAATAGTTTTTATTTTCTTTTGCCATGCTTGATGTGTGTTGGCATTGTCTTGAGCTACTGCATCAATTTTAGCGATAATTTCTTCTTTACGCTCTAAGTTAGCTTCATAGGCCTTATCTAAATCGGCATAATACGCTTGTCGTTTATCATGTATGGTTTTAGTTGCATTGCTAAATCGATCCCAAATGTCTTCTCGATGTTCTTTAGCAACAGGACCAAGGTCTTCTTTCCACATTTTATGTAGCACTTGCAATTCTCTAAACGCTCTGTTTACGTTGTCATCTTTTGCAAGTTCTTCAGCACGCTCAATAATTTTAAGTTTTTGATCCAAGTTGTGTTTAAAATCCATATCTCTCAAATCACGATTGAGATGCAGGAAGTCATAGAAAATTTCAACATGGTGATGGTATGTATTCCAAGCGTTATTGTATTTGTCTCTTGGAATCGGACCAGCATTTCGCCATTCTTCTTGTAGTTCTTTAAAGTGCTTGTATGTTGTGTTTATATTTTCTTCAACATTAATAAGTCCCTTAATTTCCTCAATAATTCTTAAACGATTTTCTAGGTTAGATTTTAAACTGCTTTCTAGATTTTTGTAGTAAGCGTTTAGGTTATTTTTATACTCTTTATAAAGTGAATTGAACTCTTTTTTTGTTGGAGTAGAGTACTTGAAGTCTATTTCATTACCACCATCGTTAATGAATTCTTCTTTTTTCTCTTCAAGAAGTTCACTGAATTTAGCATTGAATTCAGATCTTATCTCATCAACATGAGATTTTATAGTTTGAACTTTTTGTTGTTTAAGTAAACTGTCAAATTCTTTTACCAACTGCTCCATTGACATGGCGTGGTAGTCTTTTTCTTCTAGTGTGTGCCTATCACTATTGCTTTCGTCTTCAGCATCTTCGGCATTAGACTCGTCAATTTCATCTACATGAGAGTTGGATTTTTCTTCAACAGTCTCAGTTTTGGTTTCCTCATTAGTTTCAACCTGTTCTGAAGTAGAATTAGTATTCTCATCAGTTGTTGGGTTTTCTAATGACGTAGCATCTTGAGTTGTTTCAGCTCCAGTACTTTCAGTAGCTTGGTTTGCAGTAGCTTTTGTTTCTTCGTTTCCATCTGCATTTTGCAGGTTATCTTTCTCTGACATTTTACAATGTTTTTAGTTCTAAATACTTAAAAAGCTAATATACTAACAAGTCACTGAATTACAAAAAGGAATAGAAATTTTGGTACTTTATTTAAGATTCCAAATTTTCCAAGCTTTTTCGGCTTGTAGCTCTAGCATTTTATAACCATTACAAGTTTGTGCACCTTTTATGTCACCACAGGTTAAAAACTTTGTTTGATCAGGATTGTAGATTAAATCGTAAAGTATGTGGTTAGATGTGATGCCATCGTAAGGAATATCAGGACATGTGTTAACATCAGGATAAGTTCCAACAGGAGTACAGTTAATAATAATTGAGTATGAGCTTATGATTTGATCGGTTAAATCTGAATACAAAAATTTAACTCCAGATTTTGGAGTTCTAGACACATAATCAAAATCTATTTTTAATTTTTTAAGCGTGTATGCTATAGCTTTTGAAGCTCCACCTGTTCCTAAAATTAAAGCAGAAGTATGATGAGGTTTTAATAAAGGTTGTAACGATTTTTTGAATCCGTAATAATCCGTGTTGTAGCCTTTAAGTTTACCTTTAGGAGAAATTCTTATAGTGTTTACAGCTCCAATTTTTTTCGCTCTTTTGTTAATATCGTCTAATAGAGGAATTACAGCCTCTTTGTAAGGTATAGTTACGTTTAATCCTACTAACTTTTTATTGGAAGCAATAATATCTTTTAATTCAGAAATTGCTTTGATGTCAAAATTTTCGTATTCAAACGGAAGTCGTTCATTTTCAAATTTTTCAGTGAAATATTTTTTGGAAAATGAATAGGAAATATTCTTACCTACTAATCCTAATTTATGCATTTATCTTTCTGGTTTTTTGTCCGTACCATTCCAACGCCAAAACTATTAAAATTCCTATTAAAACAAACATAATTGCAATGTATGTTTCGTTGTTAAGTTCAGGAATAAATCGTGTGTAGTTTTCTATAATTTTTTGTCCAGTAGAGTCTAAAATAAAATCACCTGAAGCGTTTTGTTTGTAAACAACCTCTTTCCAAGGCCAAACAACACCAAGAGAGCCAATAATAAAACCAATTATTGTTGCTGTGGTAATGCTTTTATAATGTTTTAAAATGTAATTAAGTATGTGCGAAAATGTTACTAATCCAGTAACTGAGCCTAAAGTGAACACTCCTAAAACTTTTAGCATTCTTATTCTATTTGCATCGTGAACAAACTCAAAATTGCCGCTAAATATTTCAGAAAAAGTATCATATAAAGCATTAACGGAGTCCACTAGAAGTAATACGTAATTTCCTAAGAGAATTAATATGAAAGAGCCAGAAAATCCAGGAAGTGTCATTCCTGAAACGCTAATGATTCCACAGAAAAATACAAACCAAAGATTGTCATTTTCTTTAGCTGGATCTAAAAAACTAATACCAACACCTAAGGCAATACCTACAATTAAAGAGAGTATTGTTTTATAATTCCAGTCTTTAAAATCTTTGTTAATATAATAAATGGAGCCAATAATCATCCCAAAAAACAAACTCCATACAAAAAGCTGATAATGCTCCAGGAAGTAATCCAATATTTTGGATACGCTAAAATAACTTACCAACATCCCAAAAAGGAGTAAGGTAAGAAACCGACCGTTTATGTAATTGTAAAAACTCTTAAACCTACCGTTGAATAAAAGTTTAAAAGCTGTTTTGTTTACCTTTTGAAGTGAGTATATAAACTCTTCATAAAACCCTGCAACAAAAGCAACCACACCACCAGATACACCAGGTACCTTATTTGCGGCTCCCATTGCTAGTCCTTTAATGACCAGAAAGAGTTTGTCTTTAAAAGTTCTGGTGCTTTGCATTGTTATTGTTTTTTGGAACCTAACTTTTCAAGTATAAAAATTGTAGAAAAACCTACAATCATTAAAACAATGGCAATTGCTAATTTAGGATCTCCATCAAAGTTAAAAGGAGATATGCTTTCTTCTAATAAAGGAATTTGTTCTCCTTTAGAATTTGTACGCCATGTTAGCACTTTTTTCCAAGGCCAAATTTTGTTTAAAGACCCAAAAATAAAACCAGTAAGAATAGCTAATGTGATATTGTGGTAGTTTTTGAACAACCATTTTAAAACGCGACTAAAACTCAATAAACCAACAACTGCACCAACAGCAAAAATTAGTATTTTTTTTATATCAAAGTCATGCAAAGCATCACTTAAGGTTTTGTATGCTCCAAGAATAACAAGAATGAATGAACCCGAAATACCTGGTAAAATCATAGCGCAAATAGCAATAGCTCCAGCAAAAAATAAAAACAAAGGGTTGTCATTATTAGCCATTGAAGGTAGTGTTGTAATGTAATAAGCGATTAAGGCTCCAGCTATTAGAGAAATAATAACTGCTAAATTCCATTTTTGTATTTGCTTACCTACAAAGAAGATACTAGCTACAATTAACCCAAAAAAGAACGACCAAATTAAAATAGGATGATTTTCAATAAGGTATTTGGCTAATCGCATAAAGGACACAAAACTAATAACAATACCAGTTAATAGTGCCACCAAAAAGTTACCATTAAGCTGAGTCCAAAAGGCTTTAAAACCTTCTTTTCTAAGAGTTGTAATTAAAGATAAGTTAACGTTGCTAATTGTGGTAATTAGTTCTTCGTAAATACCAGAAATGAAGGCTATTGTTCCGCCAGAAACTCCAGGAACTGCATCTGCTGCTCCCATGGCAATGCCTTTAAGTGAAAGGATGAAATAATCTAAAAAGCGTCTTTGCATTTGTTATTTTAAAAATAAGAAACGTAAAGGTATGGAATTTTCGCTTTAAGCCTTTTTAGAATTTGAAATAATCTCTTTTACAGAAATTTTATTATAAACTTTTGGGAAAAGTTCTTCTAGTATGTAATAAAACTCATCGTCTAGCAACAAGCCATTTTTTAAATGGTAATGCGCTTTTTCTGATTCGTGTAATGTAAAATATAAACCAGCTAATCTAAACTCAATTTCAGGTGTTTCAGGATAGAATTCTGCAGCTTGAATTAAGTTGTAAATTGAAGCTTCAAACTCACCTAAGCTGATTAAAATATCTGACCTAGATAACCAAGTTTGAAGTTCATAATTGCCAAGTTCTAATGTTTTTTTGTAGCCTCTTTCAGCTTCTTCCAAAAAGTTTAACTGATGATTGATTTGTGCATACAGTTTCCAGTAAATCACATTTTCACAATCAATATTTATTGCTTTGTTGATGTAATAAAGCGCCTTTTGGAAATTTCGTTTCTTATTATAAAACTTAGTAATGGCAATCCATCCTTTATCTAAAAGCGGATCTTCGTGTACAGTTTTGTAAAAATATTGAACCGCTAAGTCGTCATTGCCTAATTTTTCATAACAATGACCAATTCTTAAAAGTGCAAATGATGTAGGCTCGTCAAGTGCTAAGGTGATTTTATAATTTTCAATAGCATTATTGTACTGTTGTTGCTTTTCTAAAACTTTTCCTTTTTCAAGATAAGCACCTACAAAAGTATCGTCTGATATTATAGCAAAGTCAAATGCTGCTAATGCTTTTTTATAGTCTTTAATTGCAAAGTATTGTTTTCCTAATTGATGCCATGCAACTTCGCAATAAGGATTACTGTCTAAATATTGAGTTAAGAAGTTGATAGCTTCTTCGTTTTGGTCAAGAAAGTCAAAACAGTAAATAATATTATACAAAGCAGAGTAATCGTACATGTCTAATTCAAGGCACTTGATAAAATACTCTTTTGCTTCTTCAAACTTATCTAAAAACAAGTATTCCATACCAATGAGTGCGTATAAATCGGAATCATCCTCGTCATTATTACTCAGTTTTAAAGCAATCTTTAACGTGTTGATTGCCATTTCGTGTTCATCTCTTTTAGAGAGAACATTTGCTTTTTGAACATAAATTTCTTCGTTAGAAGGTTCTATTTCATAAAGTTCATCAAGAATTTTGTCAGCATGTTCTAGCTTGTTTTCAATAACATAAATCTCAACCTGAAAAAGTTTAAGGTTAACTGACGTTGGATGTTGCTCTAACCCTAATTTGATGGCCTTTTTTGCGAGGGCAATTTTACCAATTTCCAGATAGTGCTGGATTATGTTTTCAAACTCATTTGAATCAAAAAACAACACATTGTTGGTTTTTAGCATTGACTCAAATCTTGTAAGCGATAAGTTGTTTTCGTCACTGCGACTGAACTCCATAGGCAGGTATAATTGTTACTTGTAATAAATTTACTGTTCTATTGGCGCAATTGAAGTTTTTGCGATGAATGTTTTTAACAAATTAATTAACAGGTGAATTTTTATTTTATGTAAATGGGTTTTATTTGCTTTATATCAGTGTTTTAGGTAGTGTTTTTAGAGCAAATAAGATTAAGAAATTGAGTCTAAAACTTTAAGTATTATGTCACAACCTTTAATAATTTCTTCGTTTGAAATGGTTAATGGAGGCGTAATCCTGATGGCTTTTGGCTCAAAAAGTAACCAAAAAAGTATTAATCCTTCGTCTTGACACTTTAAAATAACTTCATTTGTTATGTCTGCAGAAGGTGTCATTGCAGCTAGCATTAATCCTTTTCCTCTTATTTCTTTTATTAAAGGATGCTTTAGTTTTTTACGTATTAATTGCTCTTTTTCTAAAGCTTCAGTCATTACATTACTTTCAGTAATTTCTTTTACTGTAGCTAAAGCTGAAGCTGCAATTACTGGATGTCCTCCAAATGTAGTGATGTGTCCTAGTTTTGGGTTTTCAGTTAAATTAGACATCATGTCTTTAGAAGCTGTAAATGCACCAATAGGCATTCCACCACCAAGGCCTTTACCTGTAACCAAAATATCAGGAACACAGTTGTAGTGTTCAAAACCAAATAGTTTTCCTGTTCTACCAAAACCAGGTTGGATTTCGTCTAAAATCAAAACAGCACCAACAGCTTTACACTTCGCTTTCACCTTTTGTAAGTAATCATTGATAGGTTCAATAAAACCTGCACCTCCTTGTATGGTTTCTAAAATTACTGCTGCAGTTTTTGTGGTAATTGTATTGATGTCAACTTCGTTATTGAATTCAATAAAATGGACATCAGGTAGTAAAGGTCTAAACGCTTGCTTGCGTTCTTCGTAACCCATAACACTCATGGAACCCATAGTATTGCCATGATAAGCATGTTTTGCAGCAATTATTTGACTTCTACCTGTAAAACGTTTGGCTAGTTTTAAAGCGCCTTCAATAGCTTCGGTACCAGAGTTTGTTAAATACGTTGTTTCAAGAGGCTTAGGTAAATGCTTAGCTAAAAGTTTAGCGAGTTCTACTGCTGGTTCTTGAATGTATTCGCCATAAACCATAACATGCATATACTTATCCAGTTGATTTTTTATGGCGTTAACAACTTTTGGGTGATTGTGACCTAAGCTATTTGCTGAAACACCAGCTACAAAATCTAAATAAGCTTTATTGTTTGAATCATAAATATAACTACCATTAGCATGAGAAATTTCCATAGCTAAAGGATGTGGACTCGTTTGCGCTTGGTATGTAAAAAAATCTGATTTCATGTTATTGCTTATCCTTTTTAGGCTTAACCACCTTTTTTAGAGGTGTGTTTTGAGCTTTAATGGAATCTCTTTTTTGCAATACTTGTTTAGGAATATTACGAGCAGCTTTGTTTACTTTTTTAGGGTCTTCGCTTTCAGCTTCTTCAACTCGGTCTAACAATGCTTCATCAAAAAACTCTTCTTCAGGAACAAACTCTCCTAGTCCTTTTATGATAGGAAGTTCTAGTGGAGGATCGTCTTTAAAAAGGTCTTCAACACTAGTTGGACGTTCTTCTTCTCGCCAATCAAAGCCTCTAAGTCGTCTAGCATTTTCAGGGAATTGAGATTCAGGAAATAAGTCTCCATCAACCTGATTGATTAGTCTAATTTCATTGATAGTATTATCTGAAATTTGAATATTGATACTACCAGACTTTGACTTGTTTATTCCAATAAGTTCATTTTCTCCATCTCTAGAAAAATAGATGATTTCAGCATTTTTTATGATGTCAACATTATATAATTCGTTGTTTTTAAACAAGCCATATAGTTTTTGACCCTTAATTTGATTAAATCCTGTACCTAAAGTGTCTTTACTTATTAAAAAGGCATTGTCAAATACTTTTAAGGAGTCTAGTTCTTCGGTTTCAGTGTTTGAAATTAAGTGAATGGTGTCTCCACTCATTTGATTACCTAAGTTCCATAATATAGGTTTGCGCTTAGTAGCAAAAGCATCGGTTGATGAAAAGCGTGATAAATTGATAAGCTCGGTCAAACCTGTTTTATGGTCAGCATGAATAGAATCTGCTTTTCCACTTAAATCGCTTTTGTAAATTTTAGCATTATAATAAGCTCTTGTAATTCGATGTTCGGGTTTACCAGTAACCATAAGCGTGTCACTGTGTATGTAAATGGAATCGTTTTCTTGTACTGTAATAGCTAAAGCACGTTTGGTGATGAACATAGAGTCTTTTTCTCTAAATACTTCGGCATAATGTCCTTTAATGATACTTTTATTTGTGGTATCTGTAACTTTTATGTTATTGGTTGCAGAAGCAAAACTTCGGTTTCGATCAAAGAACATACTATCACCTTCAAAAATTCGATTCTCATAATCTATTCTTGATTTTTTTACGAAATAACCAACATCATTATTGGTGTCATAAAATCCTCTTTCGCAATAAATGTTTGAAGTTTCGCCTTTAATGGTTGTTGGACCATAAAGGTAAGCGTGACCACTTTCAGAATAAAAATCTAATTGGTTGGAATTAATTGTATAATCAGGATTAACCAATACCACGTCTTTTAAAAAACGGTATTTTTTGCTGTCCATGTAATAACGACCAATTTGACTAGTAATAGTACCAGATGAGTCTCTAACCACTTTTCCTTTACTCTTATAATAAGCTTGTTGTTTTGCTCGGTCAAAAAAGAGCGTGTCAGTTGTTAAGGTAGATTGCGGTTCGGTAAGTACAACATCTCCACTGGCAAAAGCTAGTTTTGTAGTTCCGCTATATTCAACATACTTAGCAGTCATGTTTATAGTATCTCCTTGCTGCATTCTTACATTACTGAATGCCTCAATAAAGTTTTCGTTTTTATAATAAATGGCTTTATCACACCACATGTTTACACCATCATGAGTGACATGAATTTGTTGCTGGTCATTTCTTACAAATGTTGCAATGTCTTTACCAACAGTAGAATCAGCAACCATAAAACCTGCATGCTCAATTTGTATTCTTTTACCTTCTTGAGCATAACTTTTAGTGACTACAAAAAGTATAAGTATAGTGTAATAGAGTAGGTTGTGTATTTTCAAGATAAAATTAATTTTTTTCAAAAATAACTATATTCTAAAGGCTTTCGTATGTGTTAACACATTTTTTAACAGAAAAAAGCCTGCTTAAAAATAATGAGCAGGCTTAGTATTTAGGTTTGTAAATTACTTTCTTACAATGGTTTGTTTTCTGTCAGGTCCTACCGAAACAATTGTGATAGGAAGTTCAAGTTCTTTTTCTAAGAAAGCGATGTAATCATTAAGTTGTTTTGGCATTTGAGAAGCTTCAGTCATTTCTGTTAAGTCTTCATTCCAACCTTCAAACTCTGTGTATACAGGCGTTACATTTTTCTCTTCAATATTAAACGGTAAGTGATGTATGGTTTCACCTTTATAGTTATAAGCAGTACATACCTTTAACGATTTAAACCCAGAAAGTACATCACCTTTCATCATGATAAGTTGTGTAACACCATTTACTTGACATGCATAGCGTAATGCTACCAAATCTAACCATCCGCAACGACGTGGACGACCAGTTGTTGCTCCAAATTCATGACCAACTTTAGCCATAGTTTCTCCATCTTGATCAAATAATTCAGTAGGGAATGGTCCAGAACCTACACGAGTAGTGTAAGCTTTAAAGATGCCATACACTTCACCAATTTTATTAGGAGCAATTCCTAGTCCAGTACAAGCACCAGCAGCTGTAGTGTTACTAGAAGTTACAAATGGATAGGTTCCAAAATCGATATCTAAAAGCGAACCTTGAGCACCTTCGGCTAAAATGGATTTGTCCGATTTTTGTGCTTGGTGTAAGTACTCTTCAGAATCTATAAACTGAAGTGTTTTTAGAGTTTCTATAGCATCAAAGAATTCAGCTTCAAGTTCTTTTAAATCGTACTGAATGTCAACATTATAAAATGCTATCATAGCTTCGTGCTTATCTGCAAGAGCTCTGTATTTTTCTTTCCAATCGGCAAGTTCTATATCACCAACTCTTATACCATTTCTTCCGGTTTTGTCCATATAAGTTGGACCAATACCTTTAAGGGTTGAGCCTATTTTAGCTTTTCCTTTTGAAGCTTCGCTTGCAGCATCTAATAAACGATGCGTAGGCAGTATAATGTGAGCTTTTCTAGAAATAAGAAGTGATGCTTTGTAGTCCACATCTTGTTCTGCTAATTTATCAAGCTCTTTTTTGAAGATTACAGGGTCAATAACTACACCATTACCAACTACATTTGCAGTATCGTTATGAAAAATACCAGAAGGTATTGTGTGTAATACATGTTTTTTACCATTAAATACCAATGTATGTCCAGCATTTGGACCACCTTGAAATCTTGCAATAATATCGTATTTGGAGGTGAGAACATCAACAATTTTTCCTTTGCCTTCGTCTCCCCATTGTAAACCTAGTAGTAAATCTACTGCCATTATAATTTAGTTAGTGTTATTTGTTTTTAGTTCCGTAAAAATAAAGTGAGTGATTGTTGATTTTTATATCAAAAACTTCTTCGATGGTTTTTTTGATAGATTGAATTCTAGGATCGCAAAACTCAATAACCTCACCAGTGTCAGTTAAAATAACATGATCGTGTTGTTTGTCGAAGTAAGATTTTTCATAATGTGCTTGGTTTTGACCAAATTGGTGTTTTCTTACCAAGCCACACTCTAAAAGGATTTCTATAGTATTGTATAGTGTAGCACGACTTACACGATAGTTTTTATTTTTCATTTTGATGTATAGAGATTCAATATCAAAATGTTCTTCACTATCGTAAATTTCCTGAAGTATAGCATAACGCTCAGGAGTTTTTCTGTGTCCTTTTTCTTCTAAGAAAGCCGTAAAAACGTTCTTTACGATTTCTTGATTACTTTGTTCTGTCTTTACACTCATAATAAGTTGCAAATTTACACATTTTTTACACTCTAGTAACCTTATCTATACCATTAATTTTTTTAAGGTTATCCATAAGTTTTTTTAACATGGAATTGTTTTTAACTACAACGTTGATTTTTCCTGTGAAAACACCATCGTCACTTTGAAAACTAATACTCTTCATGTTAACGTGCATATTTGAAGAAATAATTTTTGTAATGTTGTTTACCAATCCTAAATTATCAATACCAGATAATTTTATTTGAGCTGAAAATTCTTGTTGTGAAGAATCTATCCATTTTGCCTGAATAATTCTGTAGGCATAATTAGATTGTAAACTCAAGGCATTTGGGCAATTCTTTTTATGGATTTTTATACCTTCATTAATAGTTAAAAATCCAAATACAGGATCTCCAGGAATAGGATTACAACAGTTAGCTAACTTATAGTCTAGTTTTTCTTCTTCTTTACCAAAAACTAATAAATCATACTTTGAGGTAATCTCATCTTTTTCTATCTCTTCCTTAGAGATGTTTTGTCTTCTAGAGATTTTATTTTTGATAAAGCTAACTAAAGCATTGCTTCTAGATGAAGCAAAGTCCTTAAGCATACTATTGTCAATAGTGCCAATACCAACACGATAAAATAAGTCTAAGCTTGTTTTTAGCTTAAAGTAAACAACCATGTCGTTTACAGCCTTTTCATCAAGGTTTATTTTAAGCTGCTTTAGTTTTCGTTTTAAAATCTCTTTACCGTCTTCAGCAATTGTTTTTTTCTCGTCTTTTAACGACCCTTTAATTTTGCTTCGTGCTCTTGCAGTAGTAGCATAGTCTAACCAGTTGGAGTTAGGTTTGGCATTTTCGGAAGTTAAAATTTCAACTTGGTCACCACTTTGCAATTCTTGACTCAAAGGCACCAGTTTGCCATTTACTTTAGCACCTCTTGTTTTCATACCTATTTCGGTATGGATACTAAAGGCAAAATCTAAAGGTGTTGCGCCTTTTGGTAACGATTTTAAATCTCCTTTAGGTGAGAAGACATAAATTTCTTTTGAATATAGGTTGAGTTTAAACTGTTCAACAAAATCAACAGCGTTAGTCTCGTTAGTTTCTAATGCTTCTTGTAGTTTGTTTATCCAGGTGTCTAAAGCATCTTCGGTATTACCTTGTTTGTATTTGTAGTGTGCAGCATAGCCTTTTTCGGCGATTTCGTTCATGCGCTCACTACGAATTTGAACTTCTACCCAACGTCCTTTAGGTCCCATAACCGTTATATGCAACGCTTCGTAACCAGTAGATTTTGGAGAGGATATCCAATCTCTTAATCGTGTTGGGTTAGGTGTGAAGTGGTCTGTAACTATAGAATAGATTTTCCAAGCTAGGAATTTTTCGTTAGCGACATCTGACTTGTAAATGATACGAACAGCAAATTTGTCATATACTTCATCAAAGGTGACACCTTGTTTTATCATTTTTCTACGAATAGAATAAATAGATTTTGGGCGACCTTTAATGTCATAATTTAAGCCTTCAGCATCTAAAGCATCTTTAATGGTTTTAGAAAAGGTTTCAATGTATTTGTCTTGCTCTTCTTTACTTTCTTTTATTTTATCATGAATATCTTGATAAACTTCAGGTTCGGTATATTTTAAACCAAGATCTTCTAGTTCGGTTTTTATGTTGTAAAGCCCAATTCGATGTGCTAATGGTGCATAGATGTACAGTGTTTCAGAAGCTATTTTTTCCTGTTTATCACGTCTCATCGCATCCATGGTTTGCATGTTATGAAGACGGTCGGCTATTTTGATAATGATAACTCTAATGTCGTCATTGAGTGTTAATAGCATTTTACGGAAATTTTCCGCTTGGGTGGAAACATCGGTTTCTTTACTTAGCGACGAAATTTTAGTAAGTCCGTCAACAATACGTGCTACAGTTTCTCCAAATAGTTGTTCGATGTCATTTTTGGTATAATCCTCATTGTCTTCAACAACATCATGGAGCAGAGCAGCAGCAATAGAGATAGCATCCAAGCCTATTTCTGAAGCGACAATTTTTGCTACAGCTATAGGATGAAAAATATAGGCTTCACCAGATTTTCTACGTTGGTCTTTGTGCGCATCAACAGCTACATCAAACGCATGACGGATTAATTTTTTATCGTCATTGGTTAATGTCTGGTAACTTACTTTAAGGAGTTCTTTGTAAGCTTTAGCAATGGCTGCATTTTCTTTTTCTATCTCAACTTCTGTCATAAAACTAAAGTACGCATTAGAAATTTAATGTGCAATTGCTTTTTATGGTTTTATTTAATGGAAAACAGTTGCCAAATCTGTTAAAAATAAATGCTATTTAACCCAATAAATTTCGCATGCGTTGTAACAGTGTTGGGTGAGAATAATGCACAAATACGTAAGCTTTGTGAGGTGTTAAATTGCTAAGGCTGTTTTTGTTTAGTTTTTTTAAAGCTGTGATAAGCGGTTGCGCTTTATAAGTGTTTTTTGCGTAATCATCAGCTTGATATTCAAACTTTCTAGACAGCCAATTCATTACCAGTCCTGTGATTTCAGAAATAGGAGCGTAGAGTAGTCCAAAAGCTACTAAACCAACATGAAAACTGTGTGTGCTTACGCCTAAAGCATTAGAAAGTAATGGATTTGTTATAAAAATAGAAAGCACATACAAAGTAAGTCCTGTAAGTAATACTGAAGCTACTAAGTTGTAAATAATGTGTTTTCTTTTGTAATGACCTACTTCATGAGCTAAAACTGCTACAATTTCCTCTTCTTCCAAATCATTGATTAAGGTATCATATAGTGTAACTCTTTTTTCATTTCCAAAACCCGAAAAGTAAGCGTTAGCTTTTGTGCTACGTTTTGAACCGTCAATGACAAATATTTTTTCAAGATTAAACCCAACCGACTGAGCATATTCTGAAATTTTATTACGTAAAGAGCTTTCTTCTAAAGGAGTTTGTTTGTTGAATAGTGGTACAATAAGCTTAGCGTAGAACATATTCATAAATACCGAGAATATCGTTATGATAGCCCAAGCGTATAACCAAAAATGTTGTTGGGTAAGTTGAAATATGTAAATGATGAGAGCTAAAATTCCACCACCAATAACAGCCATCATTAATACCCCTTTTACTTTGTCTAGAATAAATGTCTTTATGGTAGTTTTATTGAAGCCAAAACGCTCTTCAATCACAAAAGTCTTATAGTAAGAAAATGGAGTAGATAGAATATCACTTCCAAACATGATTATACCAAAAAACACCAAAGCGACTACAATTGAGTTATCGCTGAAACGTCTTGCTAAAACATCAACATATTCGAAACCACCAAAACAAATAAAAGCCAATGTTAAAGCCACCGAAAAAGTTGAACTCCAAACACCAAACTTATAATTGGTGAGTTTGTAGGCTTGCGATTTTTTATATTCAGCGTCATCATAAACATCTTTAAGCTCGTTTGGTATAGCATCGTTAAAATGTTTTGCGTTAAGCGCATCTAGGATTTTATCAATTATAAAATTAACAATGATTATTGCTATTATAATATAAAATAGAGTAGTGGCAGTCATATTAGAATTAATAATTAGTAATGATTGATTATTAATAGTTAATTATAATTAGTCTTCTTTAGAAGATTGAATTATTTTAAATAAAATTTTCAAAATACTTGAGAGTTCAGGTTCAAGTTTGTTATAATCTTCTTTTGAAATGTAATTTGTGTCTTTCAAAAGTCTTAACCAATAATGGGTTTCTCTGGCTTCCTTGTAAGAAATTGACATTTTTGCTCTGAAGTCTTTTTTTGAAATACCTCCAATAGCTTCTTCAACATTAGCACCAATAGATGTTCCGGACTTTAAAAGTTGTTTTGACAAAATGTATTCATTTTGTGACATTAACTTTTTACTTAAAAGAACGATTGATACCGCAAAAGTATATGATTTAGTAACTATTAAGTTGTCTTTCATTTATTAACGATTAATTGTACATCATTAATTATTCATTGATAAGCCTTTGGCGAACAGCTTCAAAAATAAGTATTCCTGCAGCAACAGACACATTCATAGAGTCAATTTCACCTTGCATAGGAATAATAATGTTATGTGTAGACTCTTGCAACCATTCGTCACTTAATCCAGTCGCTTCAGTACCTACAACTATAGCAGTAGGTAATGTATAATCTTGTATGTGATAGTTTACAGAAGCTTGTAGTGCAGCACAAAAAATGTTAATGTGATGTTGTTTTAAAAACGAAACGATATCTTTTGTTGAGCCTGTAACCACTTGCTTGGTAAACACGCAGCCAACGCTAGAACGAATAATATTAGGGTTGTATAAATCGGTTTTTGGGTTTGCAATAATTACAGCATCTACATTAGCAGCATCAGCAGTACGCAATAAAGCACCAATGTTACCAGGTTTTTCAGGAGCTTCGGCTACTAAAATCAAAGGGTTTTCACTTTTAAAGATAATATCATCTAAAAGATGTGATTTTGTTTTGGCAACAGCAATAATCCCTTCGGTTGTGTCTCTATGTGCAATTTTTTGAAATACATCTTTAGAAATTTCAATACGCTTAATGTTTGATGGTATTAATGAAGATAGTTCTTCTTCTGAAATCAATTCAGAATAAAACAAAACGGTATCCACGTCATAATTGCCTTTAAGTGCTAAAGATAATTCTCGTTTGCCTTCAATAAGAAACAATCCAGACTTTTTACGCTCGCGCGATTTGTCTTTTAACTGAACAAGTTGTTTAATGTAAGGATTTTGTATGCTTGTAATTTCTTTTATCATAACCAGACAAAAGTAGCCATTTTAGTCGATAATTTTATTGTAACGAATGTCTATTGAACAAAAAAGCGAACCATTTGGTTCGCTTTAAGTTATTCTTGATTTTTGAATTTATTGGAGTAGCGTTTCCACAATTTAGTTTGATGACTTTCTAAACTCACATCGCGACCATCAATAAAAGCGTGTGTTAAAACATTTGTACGCATATCTAATGCATCACCTTCGCTAATAAAAAGTGTAGCGCTTTTACCTTCTTCTAAAGAACCATATTGATCATCAATACCTAAAATTTTAGCAGTATTAAGTGTTATCATTTGTAATGCTTGCTCTTTCGTTACGCCATGAGCTACAGCTGTTCCTGCTAAAAACGGAAGATTTCTAGCATTCATACGCTCCATACTACCACTACTTTCCAATGCAACTGTAACACCTTTGTCTACTAACAATTTTGCTAGTTTATAAGGTAAATCGTAATCGTCATCTTCATTACCTGGTGTTTTATGAAGACGTTGTACTAAAACCGGAATATTGTTTTGCTTCAGTAAATCGGCTACTTTATAAGCTGAATAACCTCCAACAAT
This sequence comes from Gaetbulibacter sp. PBL-D1, assembly GCF_050509525.1. Classification (NCBI taxonomy): domain Bacteria; kingdom Pseudomonadati; phylum Bacteroidota; class Flavobacteriia; order Flavobacteriales; family Flavobacteriaceae; genus Gaetbulibacter; species Gaetbulibacter sp. PBL-D1. The sequence continues at coordinate 165,946 of NZ_JBNWKB010000006.1, forward strand.
AACCATGTGTTTAATACCATTTTTGTTTTTGAAGTTGATAACATCAGTAATTCCTTTTTCGTCATCTACATTTACATATAGTTTTTTAGAACCATCAAAAATACCTTTAAGTGCTTCAAAAGGTAAATTTGTGGTTTTTTTGTCTCCATTGTTATAGGCTTTAGATTGGTCTAAATAATCTTGAAGTTCATTAATTTGCTTCGAGTAGTTTTCGTTAGGTTTTAAACCAGGGTCTTCTCCACGCCACCAACGACCTCTAGAAAAACTATTAGGCCAATTAACATGAATGCCATCGTCAACTTTTATAGCAGCATCTTCCCAGTTCCAAGCATCAAACTGAACGATAGACGATGTTCCTGAAATAGTACCACCTCTTGGTGTTATTTGTCCTATAAGCACTCCGTTTGGACGCATACTTTCAACCACTTTAGATTCTGCATTATAGGCAATTAAACTTCTAATGTGTGGTTTGTAAGTTCCAATTTCGGCATCGTCATCTGTTGCTCTAACTGCATCAATTTCTACTAATCCTAAAGTAGTGTTAGGTACTATAAATCCTGGATATACATGTTTACCTTCGGCATTTATAGTTTCCATGTTAGTGATATTTATTTTTACAATTCCAGCATCGGCAACTGTAAGTAATTTACCATCTTTAATTATGATAATACTATTTTCAATAACCTTACCATTACCAATATGAGCTGTAGCTCCTACAATAGCAATGTCTTTAGTTTGCTTTGGAGCAGGTGTTTGTTGTGCTATCGCTGATGAAAAGCATAACACTAATAACACTATAAGGGTTTGTTTAATTTGTTTCATAATACTGTTTTTTTAGTGTTCATGGTGTTCGTTATCCATAGAATCGCAGTGCAAAAATTCTTTTTCTTTTTTCTTAATAGGTTGTGTTTTTAACCCTTTGTTCTTTGCTTGTAACATTAAGTTGATGAGTTCGCTTTTTTCATTTTGAATTTTGCTTCTCATCATTTCATCTCGTTTTAAATCGAAATAGGTAACACCTTCAATAATGGTTTTTTCTGCTTTTGCATATATTGAAAGTGGATGGTCTGTCCATAAAACCACATCAGCATCTTTACCTACTTTAATACTACCAACTCTATCATCGATATGTAATAATTTAGCAGGATTAAGAGTTACGAATTTCCAAGCTTCTTCTTCACTAACACCACCATATTTTACCGCTTTTGCAGCTTCTTGATTTAAACGTCGAGACATTTCGCCATCATCACTATTTATAGCAACTGTAACACCTTGGTTGTGCATTATTGCAGCGTTGTAAGGAATGGCATCATTTACTTCATACTTGTATGCCCACCAATCACTAAATGTAGAGCCACCAACACCATGTTCTTTCATTTTGTCAGCAAGTTTATAACCTTCTAAAATGTGTGTAAACGTATTGATGTTGAAATTGAACTTTTCAGCTACTTTCATTAGCATATTTATTTCGCTTTGTACATATGAATGACAAGAAATAAAGCGCTCTTTATTTAATATTTCGGCAAGTACTTCAAGTTCTATATCCTTACGATAAGGCTTTCCGCTTTTCTTTAAAGCATCATATTCTTTTGCTCTTGTGAAATAATCTATATAAAGTTGCTCAACTCCCATACGTGTTTGTGGGAATCTTGAGTAGCTAGACCAGTTAGACTGTTTTACGTTTTCACCTAATGCGAATTTGATAAACTTAGGACTGTTGTCGTAAATTAAATTATCGGCAGATTCTCCCCATTTTAGTTTTATAATTGCTGAGCGACCTCCAATTGGGTTAGCCGAACCATGTAAGATTTGTATTGAAGTTACACCTCCAGCAAGATTACGGTAAATACTTATATCTCCTGGTTCTACAACATCTTCTATAGATACTTCGGCAGAAGAGTTTTGTCCACCTTCGTTTATAGATGCAGCAGCAATATGTGAGTGCTCATCTATAACTCCAGCAGTAAGATGTTTTCCTGTTGCATCAATAACTTTTGCGCTATTGTCTGATAGGTTTTGACCTATTTTGGCGATCTTTCCGTTTTTGATAAGTACATCAGTGTTTTCTAAAATTCCATCAGCTTCATTAGTCCAAACCGTAGCATTTTTAAATAATAATGTTTCGGCTTTTGGTAATTCGGTAAAACCATACGCATTGTTTGGGAATGTTACTGGAAATACTTTTTCGGTGGAGTCTTTAGATTTCTTTTTGTCGTCAGATTTAGTGTCGTCTTCTTTCTTTAACGATTTAGCAAAAAATGACATTTCGTTACCTGTAGGCATTGTAGTTGTACCTCTAAGGTTGTTGTCGCTATCAACATTTGCTATAATTCTAACAAACTCTTGTTTTGTAGAATCTTTTGTTGTCATTGAAATAGTAACCCAATCATCACTGTAGCTTACTTTAGAGCCTAAAGTATTGTCGCCACTGGTAATTTCAGATTTCAATTTGCTAAGTTCTCCTTTTAATGACATTTTATAATCTTCCCCAGCTAATCTAAACTCATAGTCACCTCTAATGTCTTTAATAGTCATGTCTTCTATAATATTTTGCTGACCAAGTACCCAGTTTTCATATAATGTGGTTTTTTTATCAAAAATGTTTCCAGAAGTAATTAAGAAGTTAGCGTAAGTTCCGTTCTTTAAAGAACCAATAGTATTTTGCTTTCCTAGTAATTGAGCAGGAATAGTAGTAAGCGATTCCAAAGCTTTTTCTTCAGAAAGTCCATATTCAATAGCTTTTAAGAGGTTGGATTTAAATTCTTTTGGCGATTTTAATGAATGCGTAGTTAACGCAAATTTGATATTGTTTTCAGCTAAAACCTTCGGGTTTGTTGGTTTTTGATTCCATGCTCTCATATCGCTAAGCGATAATCCTGAAGCCAAAAACGGATTTTCAACATCGTAAGCATCTGGGAAGTTAATTGGGATAATTAACGACGCGTTTGTGTTTTTTACTTCGTTTACACGTTCGTATTCATCACCACCTCCAAGTATAACATATTGTACACCATACTCATCACCAACTTTATCAGCTCTTAATAGATTAGCTCTACTACCTGCAGCAAAAATTTGAATTAAGGATTTATTCTTATTTAGTGCTTCAAGAGATAAATCTTTTGTTTTAGAGTTTCCTTTAGCATACCAATCAGCATCAATATAAAGTTGTCTTAGTAAAGCCATGCTTCCCATAATAGAAGAAGGATAAGACTGTCTTGAAGTTACACTTTTAGAAAACGAGAAGTATTGCGCAGAATAATCATCTAATATTCGGTTAGCGTTTGTGCCTTCGCTATCAAGCGCTACAAGCATTCCGCTACCTCTAACAATTCCATCTTGTATGTGTGCATTAAGTGTTCCAAAACCTGCTTTAATGTATTCTGAAGCTTTTTTGCTGTCATAACTAAAGCGGTCTATTGCTTTGTTTTCAGGCATTACATGGTCGTTCCAGTAATATCCTGATCTGCTAGGTTCGTACTGTGCACTTCGTCCACTTCCTGAGTCTCGTTCAGGGGCTTTGATACCAAAATCGGAATAGATGTCAATAAAAGAAGGATAAATGCTTTTACCTGAAACATTAATAACTTTAGTGTTTTTTGGAATGCTAACAGAGGTTCCTGTAGCAACGACTTTTCCGTCTTTGATTAATAATGTTCCGTTTTCAATAACTTGAGTAGGAGTCACATAAATTTTAGCATTTGTAAATGCAGTGTAGTTTGTGTTTGTTGCAACTACACCATCATTTTTTGGAAAATATTCTTGTGCGTAAAAAGAAAAACAGCACAAAAATGTTAAGATAGTGAGATACGGTCTTATCATTATGTAAGTGTTGGTTAAAAAAATTGAAAGCTAAAGATAGAAATATTGCCTTTAGTAACGAACTAATACACTTTTTTTAACTTTTTTAGAATGTATTATTTTCAAAATAATTTACTAAAAGTGCAACTACATAACTGTAGCTTTCCATACCATCTATTTGGTTGTTAGCTTTTAGAAATGTATCATAAGTAGATTTAAACAAAGGCTCAGTAGGGTTTTGATAACTGTCCCAAAAGTCTCTAACCTCTTGATAGTTTTTCAAAATGCCTTTATTCACTTTAGCAACCAAAGTTTCATACTGTTTAGGATCGCGTCTATAAATTTCGTGTAGGCAATGTCTTAATGCAAACGCATAACCAGAATACTTAAAATAAATATCATCATGATGCATTGCTGCCATACTACCTATAAAGTTAGCTTCATTTTCGGCAGCATAACCCAATTGGTGTGCTACTTCGTGGCTTGCAGTGGTTGGATATTTAAAAGTTGGGATTAACCCATCAATTTGTGCTTCATTGGTAAACGGATTTAAGTACCCTGAAAAACCCATATAAGTTAGTGGTAAACTATAAATAGAACGTTTAACGCTTTTAGGCTGATAAGCTAAATGAGGAAATTTTTTAGAAAGTTTATCATAGCCTTTAGGGACTTTTTGTAATAATTCTGTTTTGCTATAAGGCATGTCAACCTTAATAGTGTCATTATTTGTAATGGCTATATGAACAGTGTTTACAGTACTAATTAGACGCTCTGTAGTTGCTACAAGTGCTTCAGTAGTATAGTCTCTTTCTATATTAAGCGCTTTGTGTAGTGGTAGCCTGTAATAATTAAAAGCCCAAAGTAAATGAAATGTAAAATACCCAATAGATACGGCTGATAATACATCTAAAATCCACGCTTTTGTGTCTTTTATTATACGTTTTCTATTTACAAACAACCATCTTAATGTATAAACAGTAGCTAAGGTGTATAAAATATCACCTACAGAAAAAGGCACCCAACCAAAAGCGTATCGCATCAGTTTTGAGATGTATACATAAAGACCATTGCTGTATAATTGTTCAACAACATCAGGAAAACGTGCTATAATTTTCAAGAATATAATTTGAAGTACAATTGAAAACGCTAGTATGGATTTGAGGTATTTCTGCATAAATCAAAAATAGATAAAAATTATTGTCATTCCGCACTTGATGCGGAATCCATTAATGCAATTTTCTTTAAGGAATTCAGAAACAACGTTTCGACTGCGCTCAACGTGACAAATTATAAACACAAAAGAGAACGCTAAATTAAGACAGAATGCAATATTCAATTTGTACCTTTGTAAAACTTAAAGTAAATACTATGAATTCAGAAATAAGACAATTAGAACCAACCCAACTTTGGAACAAGTTTGCAGACCTAAATGCTGTACCAAGACCATCTAAAAAAGAAGAACGTGTTATCGCGTTTATGAAAGATTTTGGAGAGCAACTTGGTTTAGAAACGATTGTTGATAAGGTAGGTAACGTTATTATAAAAAAGCCTGCAACTGCTGGTATGGAAGACCGCAAAACCATTGTAATGCAGTCGCATTTAGATATGGTTCACCAAAAAAATAACGATACCGTTTTTGATTTTGACACACAAGGAATTGAAATGTTTATTGAAGGTGATTGGGTAAAAGCTAAAGGCACAACGCTTGGTGCTGACAACGGACTTGGAGTAGCCACCATAATGGCAATTTTAGAAAGTAAAGATATTAAGCATCCTGCTATTGAAGCCTTATTTACTATTGATGAAGAAACAGGAATGACAGGAGCAATGGGACTTGAAGGCGGTTTATTGCAAGGAGATATACTTTTAAATTTAGATACCGAAGAAGATGACGAAATTGGAGTAGGTTGCGCTGGTGGTGTTGATGTTACTGCTACAAGAACTTATAAAGAAGAAGAAACTCCTGAGTTTAAAACTGGTTTTAAATTAACTGTAAAAGGTTTACAAGGTGGACACTCTGGGATGCAAATCCATGAAGGTTTAGGTAATGCCAATAAAATAATGAACCGCTTATTGTTTGACGGATTTGAAAACTTTGGCTTGAGAATTAGTGAAATTGATGGCGGAAGTTTACGTAATGCAATCCCTCGTGAAAGTGTAGCTACTGTTGTTGTAGATGCGATACACGAAGAAGCGTTTGTTGCCGAAACAGAAGCATTGGCTCAAGAAATAAAAGCAGAGTATAAAACAATGGAACCAGATTTAACAGTTGTGGTTTCTAAAATTGAAACACCAAAATCTATTATGGATTTAGGTGTGCAAGAAGGATTAACAAGAGCTATTTATGCTGCGTTAAATGGTGTGTATCGTATGAGTGCTGATATTCCTGATTTGGTAGAGACTTCAAATAATATTGCACGTGTAATTGTGAAAGATGGGAATATTAAAATAGGTTGTTTAACCCGTTCTTCAGTAGAAAGTTCTAAATGGGATTTAGCCAATACATTAAGAGCAACATTCGAGTTAACAGGTTGTGAAGTTGAGTTTAGTGGCGATTATCCTGGTTGGCAGCCTAATATGGACTCTGAAATATTAAAAGTAATGGTCCCATTATATAAAACACTTAATAATGGAGAGGAACCTCATGTTGCTGCTTGTCATGCAGGATTGGAATGTGGTATTTTAGGACAAAACTATCCTGAAATGGATATGATAAGTTTTGGACCCAATATTAAAGGCGCACATTCACCTGATGAGCGTGCTCAAATTTCTTCGGCTCAAAAATACTGGAACTTTGTACTAGAAATCTTAAAACAGATTCCGAAAAAGTAAATTGAACATCATAAAAAAAATCCATTTTCATATGAAAATGGATTTTTTTTATTCTTAATGTTTAGAAATCTATTCTATTCCTGTCATTTCAGCAATAAACGATAGGTTTGATTTTGCAGGAATTGGTCCGTAATCACGTTCGCCATAGGCTAAGTGATAAGGAATGTACATATATACTTTATCACCAACACGCATATCAGCAAGGGCTTCTTTCATACCTGCAATAAGTTGAGCATCTGGACTAATTTTCATTGGGAAAGGCTTGTACATGTTAGCTTCTTTTCTACGCTCGTCCAACATACCATGACGCTCAGCAACAGCTTCAACATTACTGTCAAATAAACGTCCATCTTCATAATAACCTTCGTAGTTTACGTAGGCTCTTTTACCTTGCGCAGGCTTTTCTCCATCACCTTTGTTAATGTAATATACTCTTAAACCTGAAGCTGTTTCGGTAGCTTTAGTTAGGTATTCGTCTAATTGTATTTTTATTTCAGCACCAGCTTCAGCATTTTTAGCTTCTCTAGCTTTCTTTTCTTCTTCAGCTCTTATACGAGCTTGTTCTTTCATGTTTTCTAAATCTTCTTTTACCTTAGGCATTTGCTCTTCAAAAACCTTAGCAGCGTTGAAAGATTTTGCAGCAGATCCTTTTCTGATAATGTTTACTTTGTAGATGTATACATTTTCAAGAGGCTTGTTACCACGTCCAACTTTTACGTTAGAGATTGAATCTTGTACTTCAATACCTTTTACCAATTGTCCAAAAACCGAATGACAGCTTACACCACGTTGGTCGCAAGGTTTGAAGTCTCCATTAGCATCAAAAGCATCTAAGCTTGGGTATGGTACTTCGGTAATAAAAAACTGACTTCCGTTGGTGTCAATTCCTCCACCATTTGCCATTGATAATACACCAGCTTTATCATGTTTTAAGCTTGGGTCAAAATCGGCAACAAATCTGTAACCAGGATCACCAGATCCAGTAGCAGTATGGTCTCCACCTTGAATCATGAATTTATCCATAACTCTATGAAAAGTCAAACTATCGTAAAATGGTTTTCCTTTAAATTGCTCGCTAACTAAAGGGTGAGTACCTTCGGCTAAAGCCACAAAATTGGCAACAGTAACTGGTACTTTTTCAAAGAATAACTTAGCAACCATAGTATCTTTAGAAGTCACTATTTCAGCATAAAGACCATCTTCTAAATCTGGATAAAGGTCTTCTTTGCATGAGGTTGCAGTTACTAGTATAAATAAAATAAATAACTGTAGGGCTTTACTAATCAGTTTCATAAAATTTTAATTAATTGTTTTGTTTTTTTGTTATTGTATTTACGGTTACCTTACACATTAAAGGTGTGTTAACACCTATTTTATTGGTATCGCCATAATAGCCATAGGCTTTTTGTGAAGGAAATAAGAATGTTACTGTTTCTCCTGGTTTCATAAGTTTTAAACCTTCTCTAAGGCCTGTAAACAATTCTTCTTTGTCCATAGCATAATCTTGAGGTGCTATGTCTTCTTCAGAATAGATTTGCGAACCATTCAAGTCTTTAACATCGTAATCAAAATTTACAATGTCACCAAACTGTGGTGTAATGGTATCTTGTTCAATTTTTGTATTGTAATAGTACCAAAAACCACTTTCGGAAGCTATGTAATCTATTTCAGGATTATCTTTAATAATACCTTCAATAAACTGTTGCTCTTTTTTATTTAGTTTAATATTTCGTTCTACTGAAGCATTAATAAATGAACCAGATTTAACGGTCTTAGGAAGTCTAGCTTCAGGTGATTTACAGCTAAAAGCCATAAAACTTATTAGTAATATAATGATGCTTTTATTCATGATTTAGGACCTCTTTATAGCTTGGTAATATACTAATAAATTTTTCAATAGTTTCTTTTAAGCCCAAATCACTTTTTCCACCAGCAGCATTTGTGTGTCCACCACCATTAAAATGTGCTCTTGAAAATTCGTTTACTGAAAATGCTCCTTTACTTCTTAGCGACACTTTTACAATGTTTTCTTGTTCGTTTTCTATAAAAATAACAGCAAATACAATGCCTTCTAGCGAGAGACCGTAATTAACAAAACCTTCGGTGTCACCTTTTTTAAAGTTGAATGTGTTAAGTTCTTGTTGCGATAAACTTATATAAGCAGTTCTATACTCTGGCAATACTTTTAGATTGCTGAGTGCACAACCTAATAATTGTAATCTGCTATAAGTATTGGTGTCGTAAATGTTATTGTGTATTTGAGCGTTATTTGCTCCTTTTTCAATTAAATTGGCAATGACTTTGTGAGTTGTACTCGTGGTTGAAGGAAACCTAAACGAACCAGTGTCAGTCATAATTCCTGTATATAAACAGGTTGAAATGTCTTGGTCTATACTATCTTCATCACCTAAATTACAAATGAAATTATACACCATTTCACAGGTTGATGACATGCTAACATCAGAATACATATACAAAGCATAATCATCAGGTTGCTGATGGTGGTCAATCATTATCTTAATGCCTTTAGCAGATTGGATAGGAGTTTCCATGTCTCCAATTCGGTTCAACGCATTAAAATCTAAAGTGAAAATAATATCTGCTTTATTAATTACTGTGTCACAATCTTCCTGTTGCAATTCGTATTTTAAAATTGAGGCTTCACTAGGCATCCACTTTAAAAAATCTGGATAATCATTAGGTGCAATTACTGTAACTTCATGATTGTACTTTTTAAGATAATGGTATAAGCCTAAGCTTGAACCTATAGCATCTCCATCAGGATTTTTATGAGGTACAATTACAATGTTTTTTTTGGAACTTAAAAGTTGTTTTATGCTGCTGTAATCTTCATTTGTCATATCTGGCGAAGATACAATTTTTTAATATTGCTTTATATTGTTTTTGTTAAGAAATACATTACTTTTGCAACCAAATTAAAATAAACAAATGGCAACAAATAGAACATTTACAATGCTTAAGCCAGATGCTGTTGAAAAAGGACACATTGGCGCAATATTAGAAAAAATAACTGCTTCAGGATTTAGAATTGTAGCAATGAAATTAACTCACATGACTACTGCTGATGCAAAAGCTTTTTATGCTATTCACAGTGAAAGACCATTTTTTGGTGAGTTGGTTGAGTATATGACTCGTGGACCAATTGTAGCAGCTATCTTAGAAAAAGATAATGCTGTTGAAGATTTTAGAACTTTAATTGGAGCTACTAATCCTGCTGAGGCTGCTGAAGGTACAATACGTAAAATGTATGCTGCTTCTATTGGTGAAAACGCTGTACACGGAAGTGATAGCGATGAGAACGCAGCTATTGAAGGTGCTTTCCATTTTTCAGGAAGAGAAATGTTTTAATAACATATAATTCATAAAAAAAAAGCAGCTCATTGAGCTGCTTTTTTTATTTATCGAAGGACTAGTTTTTTGATAACGTCTTTACCTAAACTTTCATTGAGCATAGCAATAATTTTTTCTTTGCCATAACTTAACTCTTCTCGTAAAACACTACTGCTTAATTGTACATAAAGTGTGTCTTGTTTTAAAACAATATTGGTAGTGTAGTTGTTTACACCATTTCCCATCATGTTTTCCCAAGCATTGCGTACGTTTACCTTATCCAAACCTTGTTGCAAGTTGTTGGTGTCCACAAATTCTTTTAGAAGGTCACTAATAGGTGAATGTTCGTTGTTGCGTTTGGACATTATTCTTCAAGATTTATAGGTTCGTAACGTTTATAAAGATACATATCTTTATTGGTATTAAGAATTAAAAGTTCATCTTTTGTAGCGTTTAAAACCGTTTCTTTCCAGCTGTGAAAAGGTGTTTTGTAATAGAGGTTTAAACTATCGTTTTCTAAGACAATCTTAAGTTGTTCAGCATCATTGGACGTTTCAAAAGTTCCTGAGAAATTAGGTTTCAACTTTTTTCTAAAACCTGTTAAGCTGTCAGTAATTTCAATATAATCTATAGTGCTGTTAAAATTGTAGTCGCGTTTTGAACCATCTTTTAAAGTTACTTCGTCAATTTCCCAATAACCTTCAATATGTTCTACAAATATCTCAGGATTGTTAGAGCAATTAAAAAATCCCATAAACACTAAACTAACGCAAAAGGCTCTTATCATAATTCAAATATTTTATACGATTGATGAATTTGTTTCACAACATTTTCGGTGCGTTCAGCATGCGTGTCGCTTATAAAGAGTTGACCAAAATGCTCATCGTCAACAAGACCAACTATTTGTGCTACGCGTTGTTCGTCTAGTTTATCAAAAATGTCATCTAAAAGCAAAATAGGAGCAACACCACTTTCTTGTTTTAAGAAATCAAACTGAGCCAGTTTTAATGCAATTAAAAACGATTTTTGCTGTCCTTGGCTTCCAAATTTTTTGATAGGATATTGCTCAATTTCAAAAATGAGATCGTCTTTATGAGTGCCTACACTTGTATATTGTAAAGCTTTGTCTTTATTGAGGTTTTTGCTAAGGAGTTCGCTTAGTTGTGCTTCAAACAAATCGCTTTTATAACTAAGATTTACAACTTCATTATTATTACTAATAGCATTGTAACGCGATTTAAAAATAGGAATAAAGGCTTTTAAAAAAGCATCTCTAGTTTTAAAAATTGAGGTTCCGTAAGTATTTAACTGGTCGTTGTAAACCTCTAGTGTTTGCGCATTAAATGTATTGTTGAGTGCAAAATATTTTAATAACGCATTGCGTTGTGAGAGTACTTTGTTATAGTTAATTAAATCGCTTAAATACTGTTTGTTGCTTTGTGAAATAACGTTGTCTATAAATTTTCGACGTGTATCGCTACCTTCAATAATTAGGTCTCTATCAGCAGGCGAAATAATTACCAAAGGAATAAACCCAATATGGTCGCTAAATTTATCGTACACTTTTCCATTGCGCTTAATCATCTTTTTTTGACCACGTTTTAGCGACACGATAATCTTTTCGGTTTTATCATCTTTGTCAAACACACCATCCACAACAAAAAAATCAGCATCGTGTTTTATGTTTTGTGTAGCTACAGGATTAAAATAACTTTTTCCAAAAGCTAAATGATAAATAGCATCTAAAACATTAGTCTTCCCAACTCCGTTTGAACCTACAAAGCAGTTTATCTTAGTGTCAAAAGCAAAGGATTGGCTTTCAAAATTCTTGTAATTAAGTAGGGAAAGGGAATTTAAAATCATAAAACAAACAATATATTGATGTTTTTGGTTAACAATTATGGAAAAGGATGTGCAAATTATTGAAAAATAACAAATAATTTACCTTTTATTTACCAATAAAAATTTTATTTTTGCGGCGCATAAATAGAGAATATATGGCAACTTATAAGAAAAGAGGATATAAACCAAAGACTAAAGAAGAAAAAGTTGAAGCTATTGAAGAACACTCAACAACGGCTGAAGTTTTTAACACTTTAGATGAAACAGCTTCTAAGACTGAAGAATGGGCTGTTAAAAATCAAAACTATATTTATATTATTGTTGGTGTAGCTGTTGCAGTTATACTAGGATACTTAGGTTACAATAAATTTGTTGCTGAACCAAAAGCTGGAGAAGCTATGAATGAAATGTATAAAGCACAACAATATTTTGACCAAGCGGTTAATGGTGTTGAAAAAGATTCTTTGTATACATTAGCTTTAAATGGAGGTGAAGGTAAATATGGTATGGTTGATATTGCTGATAAATACAGTGGTACTCCAGCAGGTAATTTAGCCAACTATTATGCAGGTATGGCTTACTTAAACCTAAATAAATATTCTGAAGCAATTTCTTACTTAAACAATTTTTCAAGTGATGATATCATGTTAGCACCACTTGCAAAAGGAGGAATTGGTGATGCTTTTGTGCAATTGAATCAGCCAAAAGACGCTATGGATTACTACGAGCAAGCTATTGCAATTTCTAATAATGAGTTTACAACACCATTATATTTATACAAAGCTGGTACATTAGCATTGTCTCAAGGTGAAAACCAAAAAGCATTAAACTATTTTACAAGAATAAAAGAAGAATTTTCTGCTTCAAATGAAGCTTCTAATATAGATGTACTTATAGGAAAAGCAGAAGCAAGTTTATAATACATATGGCAACTGCAAATTTATCCGAATACGATAAAAACACAATCCCAAACGCGAAAGACTTTCGGTTTGGGATTGTTGTTTCTGAATGGAACGATACCATTACAAATGGCCTTTTTAAAGGTGCTTACGATACATTAATTGAACATGGTGCTTTACCTGAAAACATTGTGCATTGGCAAGTTCCTGGTAGCTACGAGCTAATTTATGGAAGTAAAAAAATGCAAGAGCAAATGGTAAATGCTGTTATTGCTATTGGTAGCGTTATACAAGGCGAAACCAAGCATTTTGATTTTGTTTGTGATGCTGTTTCTCAAGGTATCAAAGACCTTAACGTGATGCGTGAAACACCAGTTATATTTTGTGTGTTAACCGACAATAATATGCAACAAGCAATTGATAGGTCTGGAGGTAAACATGGTAACAAAGGTGTTGAAGCTGCTGTTGCTGCAATAAAAATGGCAGAGCTTAGACGAAAAGCTTAAAAACACTATTCTTCATTTTAAAACTGTTAACAATTTTTAGCAGTTGAAAGGCTTATTTTCCTAGCTTTTTAAGTACATTTGAAGTGTAACAACGATTATACTTTATAGTGGAGTTTTTTAAGCAACGTAAAAATAAACGTTTCAGTTATACACCTAAACATCTTAGAGACCAAGATGATACTACCAAGAAAAGTGTTGAAGCACAATGGGAAGAGGTAAGAGCTGCTAACAAACGTAAGAAAAGTATTTTTACTACTTTACCCTTTTTGGTCTTGTTTTTGATTGGTGTATTAGTAATACTTTACATATTAAGTCGTTACGAATAATAAAGCGTTACATCATGTTTAAATTACGAAGAAATAAAAAGTTTGAATACACTCCAAGATACTATAAAGGCGAGGGAAGTCCTTATGAAATTAAGCATAAATTTGACGAACACAGGCAAACTGTAGGAAGCAATAAAGGATTAAAAACCAAGTTTGTTAATGCCATTGACGATTATAAGCATAATGAAGATACGGCTGGAGCCAACAGACGTGTATTGATTATTATAGGTGTATTGATTTTGGTTTTTTTGATTTTTATTGATTTTGACCTGTCAATATTCTTTTCAAAACGCTAATGGCAGACATTATTCAACTATTACCAGACCATGTTGCTAACCAAATTGCAGCAGGCGAAGTCGTGCAAAGACCTGCTTCAGTGGTTAAGGAGCTTCTCGAAAATGCAATAGATGCTGAGTCTACTGAAATAAAACTTATTATAAAAGATTCAGGTAAAACACTTATTCAGGTTATTGATAATGGTAAAGGCATGAGTGTTACTGATGCACGTTTAAGCTTTGAGCGTCATGCAACATCCAAAATTCGTTCTGCTGAAGATTTATTCAATTTACATACAAAAGGGTTTAGAGGCGAAGCATTAGCTAGTATTGCTGCTATTGCTCATGTTGAACTTAAAACCAAACAAGAGCAAGACGAACTAGGAACCCAAATTGAGATTGAAGGTAGCGACCTTAAAGCTCAAAATGTTGTGGTAACTCCTAAAGGAACGTCTTTAGCTGTAAAACATTTATTTTTTAATATTCCTGCTCGACGTAATTTTTTAAAATCCAATGCAGTAGAGTTACGACATATTATCGATGAATTTCATCGTGTCGCATTAGCTCATCCAAGTATTGTATTTGCAATGTATCATAATGGCAGCGAAATTTTTAATCTACCAAGTAGTAATTACAGACAACGTGTAGTTAATATTTTTGGTGGTAAAACCAACGAGAAGTTAGTTCCTGTTGAAGAAACTACCGAAGTGCTAAAAATTTCAGGGTTTGTAGGAAAACCTGAGTTTGCTAAAAAGACAAAGAACGAGCAGTTCTTTTTTGTAAATAATCGTTTTATCAAAAGTCCTTACCTTAATCATGCTATCAATTCAGCATTTGAAGGTTTGGTAAAAGATGGAGCGCATCCAAGCTATTTTTTAAATCTTACTGTAGACCCAAAAACTATTGATATCAATATTCATCCAACAAAAACCGAAATTAAGTTTGATGATGAACATACTTTGTATGCTATTTTAAGATCAGCAGTAAAACATAGTCTAGGGCAATTTAACATTGCACCAGTTTTAGATTTTGATAGTGATCCTAACCTAAACACGCCTTACGATTATAAAGATAAGAGTGTTGCTACACCACCAACAATAGAAGTTGATAGAGATTTCAATCCTTTTAAGGAAAAAGTATCTCATGGAGGAGGAAGCAGTAAACCTGCAGTTGCCTTTAAGAAACAAAATACATCTAGTTGGGACAGTTTGTATGTAGGATTAGAATCAAAAAGTACACAGCAAGACCATAATTTTAGTGAAGTAGAGTTTGAAAGCGATTCAAAAAATGAAACCTTGTTTGATGATTCGCAAACCGAAACTACACAAGCTACTTATCAGCTTCACAACAAATACATTGTGAGTACTATAAAATCTGGTATGTTGATGATAGATCAGCATAGAGCGCATCAACGTGTGTTGTACGAAAATTTATTGAAGAATATGACTGTGAAAGAAGCTGTTAGTCAGCAGTTGTTATTTCCGTTGCAGTTGCATTTTTCCTCAACAGAATTGCCAATACTTATTCAGTTAAAAGAAGACTTAGAAAGTACAGGTTTTGCGTTTTCTAGCGTTAAAGACCATACTATAGAGATTACAGGTGTTCCTTTAGGTGTTCCTGAGAGTGAAGTGTCTATTATTTTAGAACAACTGATAAGTGATGTTGAGCAAGAAGTGCCAGACAGTAATTTTAGTGCTACAGATTTGTTAGCAAAATCTATGGCAAAAAGTTTAGCTATAAAAACAGGTCAATCGCTTAATAAACAAGAACAAGAGCATTTGGTAAACTCACTGTTCGCTTGTAAGGAACCTACAGTTTCGCCAACAAATAAAACGACTTTTATAACTATGAGTGTTGATGATATCGACAAAAAATTTATGTAAGCTATGATGAGAATTACAGAAACGGTTAAGCACCTTATTATTATAAACGTTTTAATGTTTATTGGTACAGTAGCTATAGGTAATGGCGAATTGTTCTATAAATGGTTCGCGTTATATTTCCCTGAAAATGAGTTGTTCCAACCATGGCAAATTGTTACACATATGTTTATGCATGGAGGAGGGAATACCGCAAATTTCAGCATAACACATATTTTATTTAATATGTTTGCGTTATGGATGTTTGGTAGTGCTGTTGAACAGCAATTAGGAAGCAAAAAGTTCTTATTTATTTACTTTTCTGCAGGTTTAGGTGCTGTTCTCTTTCAGTTAGGATATTATTATTTCAATTATATTCCATTACATTCAGAACTTATAGCGTCAGGGCTTACAGGAGAAGAAATCGTGCAAATGATGAAAACAAACAAGACTTTAGATACAATTAACCAAGTTCAATTTGAAAAACTAAAGGAATTGTTTCCAGTATATAATGCTTCAATGGTAGGAGCATCTGGTTGTATTATGGGTGTTTTGGCTGCTTTTGGGATGATGAATCCTGAAGCCAAATTGATGCTCATATTTTTACCTATTCCTATAAAGGCAAAATACTTTATACCTGGAATTATTATTTTAGATATTATTTCTGCAGTAACTGGTCAATCTTTCTTTAGTCCAAGTAATACAGCATATATGGCTCACGTTGGAGGCGCATTAACAGGCTTTATAATTATGTGGTATTGGAAAAAGAATCAGTTTAATAAAAATAGATGGGATTAAATGACAACGCTTACACAAGACATACAAGACAAGCTAAAACGTCTTAATGCCTTTGAAAAGATTATAGGTGTTAATGTTGTTATATATATAATTGGGTTTATACTTACTAAGGTTAAAAACACAACCAATGTGTTGCATTGGTTTGAATTACCTGTGAGTCTTAACGAGTTTATATATCAACCTTGGTCTATTTTCACCTATGGGTTTGTGCATTATGGCTTTTGGCATATTGCTCTAAATATGCTTATCCTGTATTTTATTTCTAATATGCTGGTTAATCTTTTTAGTGTTAAACTATCTTTGAATATTTACTTTTTAGGAATTTTATTTGGCGGACTTGCATTTGTATTGGTTCATACACTTTTTTCTGGAAGCTTGGTTAACTATACATTACCATTGGTAGGAGCATCAGCAGGAGTAAGGGCTTTAATTATTTTTTTAAGCGCTTACATGCCTAATAAAGAAGCACGATTGGTAACTATAAACATTAAGCTTTGGTATATAGGTGTAGCAATGGTAATTATTGATATTCTTGGATTGTTTACCATAAACCAAGGCGGTTATGTAGCGCATTTAGGAGGAAGTTTGTTAGGATATTTATATGCACAACAATTAACTAAAGGAAATGATATAGGTAAAGGCTTTGAGCGTATAATGGATAGTATAGCTAGTATGTTTAAACGAAAGTCGCCTTTAAAAACAGTTCATAAGAGCAAGAAAAAACCGTTTGCAGGCCATAATAAAGACGACTTTAATGAGTTTACTAAACAAAAACGAATTGACCTCATTCTAGATAAAATCAGTAAGAGCGGTTATGAAAGTTTAACTAAAGAAGAAAAAGCGTTTTTATTTAAATCAGGTAAGGATTAAAAGTCTATGAAGCGACTAAAATTGGTAGATAAATTGGTGTTCTTCGTTAACTCCATTGTAGCGACAATGTTGCTGCTGTCTTATATTTTACCTTATGTGTCGCCTAAAAACTTTGCTTTATTATCAGTTTTAAGTCTTGCAGTTCCTTTTTTAATACTACTCAATATTCTATTTTTTGTGTATTGGCTTTTAAAAGTGAAAAAGCAGCTTTTACTATCACTTATTATATTGTTTATTGGGTATAACTATCTGTTTTCATTGTATAAATTTTCATCATCCAAGAATATTGAAGATCCAAATAATATTTCAGTGATGAATTATAATGTGAGATTGTTTAATGTATTTGAATGGATTCCTGATGAAACCGTTAAAACTCAAATAGTCGATTTTATTTCTGAAAAGCAACCTGATATTTTAAGCATGCAAGAGTACAGACCTGATGAAGCTATTAGCTTAAAAGGATACTATAAGTACGAAGAGCTTTCAGGTAAAAAGGTGAAAAACGGTCAAGCAATATTTTCTAAATTTCCTATAGTAAATTCGGGTTCTATAGAGTTTCCAAACACTAGTAATAATGCCATTTTTGTTGATATAGTAAAGGCTAAGGACACGATAAGAATTTATAATGTGCACCTACAATCGCTTGGTATTGATCCAACGGTTGAAAAATTAGCAAATGAGTCTTCTGAAAACTTATTTAAGCGTGTGAGTAAAACGTTTAAAATGCAGGAGAGTCAAACCGAGTTGTTTTTACAGCATAAAGCAAAATGTAAGTATAAAATGGTTATTTGTGGAGACTTTAATAATACTGCCTATTCCTATGTGTATAAAGAGATAAAAGGCGATTTGCAAGATGCTTTTGTTGAAGGAGGTAATGGCTTTGGACGTACGTTTAACTTTAAGTTTTTTCCTGTTAGAATTGACTTTATTTTAGCTGATGATGCTTTTGAAGTAAACGGTTTTAAAACCTTTGATGTTGAATTGTCTGACCACTATCCTATACTTGCTAAATTAAAATTAGCGAAGTAGTTTATGGTGTTTGAAGCTGTTGAGACTCTAAATAACTCATAGCATTTGTTCCTTCATTAAATAACAAATCCAATATGCTCAAATTAGGAATGTACCCATGTTTGTCATCAAAGACTTGTGTGTAGGAGTCAAAATTATGAGGTTGTTCTTTTCTGCTGTTTGCTAAAAATCTATAATCGGTTTTGTGGTTTGGTTCTATTTCAAAATGCTCAGTAGTAGAAAACTCAAAAGGTAATTGAAGGCAATCAAAAACAACTTCTAAACATTTCAAATTAAAGTCTAAAAGAAATGTCTCGCTACCTGTAAACAAGGGTTGAAATTCGTCTTCATAAAACTCAAAAAAAGGAGACGTTCTGTAAGCCGATTCTAATGATTTCCTATGTAAATCCTGCCATCTACTATCGTTAGCAATTTTTACATCCTTATAAAGTTGACGATTTTTTTGTGTATGCTTTATAGGAATGTTTAAAAGCAGCTTTCCATTAGCAGCATAAATGTATGCACGATTTCTGTAGGTTTGTTTTTGGTAATTATCACAAACCTCAAACGTCAAATCATCAGCTTTAGCAATAGCAACAAAGTGAGCTATACTAGGGAAATATGTAGGATGGAGTAGTACGTTCATTTGTTTATGCGTTTATTTGATAATTTCTCAACACATTTAATTTATTAGTAAAATGGTAGCCGAAATAAACAAACAACAAATTAACTATTTGCTTTCTTACGTTTACGCCATTTATTAAACCCAAACCAACCTAAAAGTAATACCAAAAATGGGATAAGGTATGACGTTGGTTTTCCACTACCACCTACAGTTGTAAAGAAACGCTCCCAACGTGGTTTTCCGTTTTCCCAACTCATCCAGATAAAAACTGGTTTTCCAACTACGTGGTCAAACGGAACAAATCCCCAAACTCTTGAGTCTTGTGAGTTATGGCGATTGTCTCCCATCATCCAATAGTAATCTTGAGCAAACGTGTAGGATGTTGTTGGTTGGTCGTCAATTATAATTTGATTTCCGTTTACTGAAAGTTTATGACCTTCATAAGCAGTGATAATGCGTTTGTAAAGCGGTAAATTTTCTAAAGTTAACTCTATTGTTTTTCCTTTTTCAGGAATATATAATGACCCGAAATAATCATTATTCCAGTTGTAATTCACATTACTAGGAAAAATACTAGCATCTCTAACACCATCTTCATTTTTTAATGGTACAACACTAGCAACTTCAGGATGATTCTTTAAACGTGCTACAGCTTCGTCAGTTGCTGCAGGAATTAAATATGAACCTTCAGTAGTTCCATAACCTAAACCATCAGTTATATCATATCTTGATAATAAATTCATTATATCATTAGGATGTAGGTTGCGCTTAAAGGTGATATCATATGAAAACTGAAGTTTAGCTCTATCTGGTAAATCATTAGGCTTACCGTTAATGTATACATACCCATCTTTTAAAGACAGCGAATCACCAGGAATACCAACACAGCGTTTTACATAGTTTGTTCTTTTGTCAATTGGCTTATAGTAGAATTTGTCAGTATGGCGCATGTTCTTCATAGTGTCCACAGGCCAGTTGAAAACCACTATGTCATTTCTTTTTATTTTTTGAAAACCAGGAAGTCTAAAGTATGGTAATTCAAATTTTGGAATGTACGATTTTACTTTTGCTACTGGTATTGTATCGTGTACCATTGGTGTAGCTAAGGTGGTCATTGGTGTACGAGCACCATAATGTACTTTACTTACAAAAAGAAAATCACCTACTAAAAGTGTTTTTTCTAAAGACGATGTCGGAATTGTAAAAGGTTGGATAAAATAAGTGTGAACAATAGTTGCCGCAACTATGGCAAATAAAATCGAGTTTACCCAATCTCCTAAACCGGTTTTAGGGTGTAAGTCTCTGTTTTCAATATATTTTACATCTGCTACATAATTGAGATAGAAATTATAAAATCCAAGTAAAACAACAGCTAATAAGGTATCAGTTGCTGAGTTTTTGCCAAAACTTCTTGCTGTTTCAACCCACACTACAGGAAGCATTATAAGATTAACAATAGGAACAAAAAGTAAAATGGTCCACCACCAAGGACGATTAATGATTTTCATTAATACTACAGCATTGTAAAATGGTATAAAGGCTTCCCAAGCTTTTCTGCCTGCTTTAATATAAAGTTTCCATGTGCCTAGACCATGTATTATTTGAATAGCAAATAAAAAAATTAACCACTGTGTACTCGTCATTTTATGTTTTTTTTATGAGTTGAAAAGTATTTAAAAACGTTACAAACCTTTGTGCAATTAACCAATGTTTAACACATCGTTCATTGAAAATACACCTTTTTTCCCAATAATCCATTCGGCTGCAACAACAGCACCTAAAGCAAACCCATCTCTATTGTGGGCAGTATGCTTTATTTGAATAGTATCTACATTGGATTGATAAGTGATTTCATGTGTGCCAGGGACGTTTTCAATACGTTTTGCGTCTATTTTTATGTCTTTTGGATTTGGGTTATCTAATGTCCAACTGTCGTAATTGGAATTTTTAATAATGTCTTCAGCTAGTGTAATTGCAGTTCCACTTGGTGCATCGAGTTTTTGAGTATGATGAATTTCTTCCATCGCAACATTGTATTGAGGTTGCCCATTCATAAGTTTTGCCAATACTTTATTAACTTCAAAAAAGATATTTACACCTAAGCTAAAATTTGAGGCATAAATAAAAGCTCCATTTTGCGCTTTGCATAAATTAACCGCTTTGTCATAATCTTTTAACCAACCAGTTGTACCAGATATAACTGGAACATTATTGAGTAAGCAGTTTGAAATATTATTGTAAGCTGCTTCAGGAATACTAAAATCTATTGCAACATCAGCATCAGTAATGGTGTATGCTGTGTCTAATTTAGCTTTTATAACAATGGTATGGCCTCTTTCTTCAGCAATTCTTTCAATGGTTTTTCCCATTTTTCCATATCCTAATAAAGCTATCTTCATAATTTAAGTATCGTTTGTGTATTGCTAAGCTAAAATTTGAAATTTACTGTCACACCCAAATCAGAAGTATTTTCAAGCTCATTATATTTAAAATGAGGCTTTAGAGCTAAATTTTCGTCGACGTTGTATTGGAGTAGGTGCGCGTCAACATTAGCATCAATAATATTTAAAGCATAAATACCAATGGTTACTAATAATGAAATTTCTTTATTTCGTCTTAGCGATTCTTGTGCTCTAATAAGTCCATCGTTAGAAACTCTTGGAGAGGCTAGAGGAGTTGTGCCATCGGCTTGGGTTCCCCAAAATTCATCGTTTGAGTAGCCTGCTAATCGGCTTTTGTATGCATCTCTATAACGATGATACTCTCTATTGTTGTGGTCGTAAATTAAAATTCCGGTTGTAATGGCACCAACAACAATAGGGATTTTCCAATATTTTTTATTGTAAGCTTGACCTAAACCAGGTAACACTGCAGAATAAAATGCAGCTTTTGAAGGTGCAAGAATGTTTATAGGCTCACGAGTTATGGTGTCGCTCACTACCATAAGGTCAGTATCTACTTTGGTGCTGTCGCTTTCTGTTTGTGAAAAGCAAGTAGAACCTATAAAAAGTAAAAATAGAATACTATAAAATGTCTTATTTGGCACTTTTAACAAGTTTTTGTATACGATTAAAATCTTCTTCAGAATGGAAAGGAATCGTAATACTACCTTTACCATTCTTTGATACCTTAACGTTTATTTTATGGCCAAAGTATTCTGAAAACTCTTTTATGCCTTTTTTAATATATTTTGGAAGTTCTTGCTTTTCTGGGACAGTTACAGTATTGCTAGAATGATAGTTTTTTACCAGTTTTTCAGTTTCTCGTACCGAAAGTTTATTGGTAATTATTTTTTCATAAATAGTTAACTGTGTATTTTGATCTTCAATGTTAATAATTGCTCTACCATGACCCATTGATATAAATCCATCTCGCATTCCTGTTTGGATGATTGGATCTAGTTTGAGCAAACGTAAATAGTTGGCTATTGTAGAACGCTTTTTACCAACACGATCGCTCATTTGTTCTTGCGTTAAATTGATTTCGTCAATTAAACGTTGGTAAGATAGCGCAATCTCTATTGGGTCTAAATCTTGACGTTGAATGTTTTCAACAAGAGCCATTTCTAACGACTCTTGGTCATTAGCTATTCTAATATAAGCAGGAATAGTTTCAAGACCTATTAATTTTGAAGCTCTAAACCTACGTTCTCCAGATACCAATTGGTATTTGTTGAATTCTAGTTTTCTTACTGTTATAGGTTGAATAACTCCAAGCTCTTTAATTGAAGATGCTAGTTCACGTAAGGCTTCTTCATTAAAGTTTGTACGAGGCTGAAAAGGGTTAATCTCAATAGCTTCAATATCTAAATCAACAATATTACCAATTACCTTATCTGCATTTTTGTCCTGAACTGAATTGATATCATTAGAAGGGTCTTTAAGCAGCGCTGAAAGTCCTCTACCTAATGCTTGTTTTTTTGTTGCCTTCGCCATTAGCCATTCTTTTTAATAATTTCCTTTGCCAAACTTAAGTAATTTGTAGCACCTTTACTACTTACATCGTAGTTAATAATGCTTTCACCATAGCTAGGAGCTTCACCTAATCTTACATTACGCTGAATAATGGTTTCAAAAACCATATCACTAAAATGCTTTTGAACTTCTTCTACAACTTGATTTGAAAGTCGTAAACGTTGGTCGTACATGGTTAAAAGCATACCTTCAATATCCAAGTTTTGATTATGGATTTTTTGAACACTTTTTACGGTGTTTAGTAGTTTACCTAAACCTTCCAAAGCAAAATATTCACATTGAATTGGAATAATCACAGAGTCTGAAGCCGTTAAAGCGTTTAATGTTAACAAACCTAACGATGGTGCACAGTCAATTAAAATATAATCGTAAGATGATTTTAGGTGAGAAATCGCTTTTTTAAGCATGTACTCACGTTCATCTTTATCTACTAGTTCAATTTCAATAGCCACTAGGTCAATATGAGCTGGTATGATATCTACATTTGGAGAATCAGTAGGCATTATACATTCTTCAGCTGAAGTAGTATGCTCTAATAATTGATAGGTTCCTATTTCAATAGTTTCTACATCAATACCTAGACCAGAAGTAGCGTTGGCTTGAGGGTCAGCATCAATGAGCAATACTTTTTTTTCTAAAACGCCTAAAGACGCGGCTAAGTTAACAGAAGTAGTTGTTTTACCTACTCCTCCCTTTTGATTGGCAATTGCAATGATTTTACCCATTAATATGATTTGGTTTTTTGTCCCGTAAAAATACAATTATTTACGAGTTTATAAAATGGAAGTTGTTAACAGTTCGTGAATATTTATGTAATGCACTTAACCGCTATTTAATCAATCAAAATCTCCAAAATCTTTATAGCAGCATCACTAATTTTTGTTCCAGGTCCAAAAACAGCCACAGCTCCTGCATCAAATAAATATTGATAGTCTTGTTTTGGTATCACACCTCCAACAATTACCATAATATCATCACGACCATAACTTTTAAGTGCTTCAATAACCTGTGGTACTAGGGTTTTATGTCCAGCAGCTAAACTAGATACGCCTAAAATATGTACATCATTTTCTACAGCTTGTTTAGCGGCTTCTTGTGGTGTTTGAAACAGTGGACCAATATCTACATCAAAACCAACATCAGCATAACCTGTAGCTACAACTTTTGCACCACGATCATGACCATCTTGTCCCATTTTTGCTATCATAATACGAGGACGTCGTCCATCTTGTTCAGCAAATTTATCAGCTAATTCTTTAGCTTTTTTAAAGGATTCGTCGTCTTTTATTTCTTTACTATACACACCACTAAATGATTTAATTTGCGCTTTATAGCGACCAAAAGCAGCTTCTAAAGCATCACTTATTTCTCCTAAAGTTGCTCGTTCTCGAGCTGCTTCTACAGCTAAAGCTAATAAATTTTCTTGTCCTGTTTTAGCAACTTCAGTTAATTTTGATAATGCTGCTTGTACTTTTTCGTTGTTTCTTTCTGCTTTAATGGCCTTTAAGCGTTCTATTTGGGAGTTGCGTACAATTTGGTTGTCAACTTCAAGTGTAGCGATTGGATCTTCTTCTTGTAATCTATATTTGTTTACACCAACTATAATGTCTTGACCAGAATCAATTCGAGCTTGCTTTCGTGCAGCAGCTTCTTCAATTCTAATTTTAGGAATACCAGCTTCAATAGCTTTTGTCATTCCACCTAATGCTTCAACTTCTTCAATCAGTTCCCATGCCTTTTGAGCAATGTCATGTGTTAGTTTTTCTACATAATAGCTTCCTGCCCAAGGGTCAACGGTTTTTGTAATATGGGTTTCTTCTTGTAAAAATATTTGTGTGTTACGCGCAATTCTAGCCGAAAAATCTGTTGGTAATGCAATAGCTTCATCCAAAGCATTGGTATGTAAACTTTGTGTGCCGCCAAAAGCCGCAGCAGCAGCTTCAATAGTTGTTCGTGCTACATTATTAAATGGATCTTGCTCTGTTAAACTCCAGCCACTGGTTTGACAATGGGTTCGCAATGCTAACGATTTTGAATTTTTAGGATTGAATTGTTTTACCAATTTTGCCCAAAGCATTCTTGCAGCACGCATTTTGGCAATTTCCATAAAGTGGTTCATTCCAATGGCCCAGAAGAACGATAAACGTGGCGCAAAGGTGTCAATATCCATTCCTGCATCAAGCCCTTTTCTAATGTATTCTAATCCATCAGCTAAAGTGTAAGCCAATTCAATATCACAAGTAGCACCAGCTTCTTGCATGTGGTATCCGGAAATACTAATACTATTGAATTTAGGCATGTTTTTACTGGTATATTCAAAAATATCTGAAATGATTTTCATGGATGGTGTAGGAGGATAGATGTAAGTGTTTCTTACCATAAACTCCTTTAAAATGTCGTTTTGAATAGTACCAGCTAACTGTTCAGGTTTTACACCTTGTTCTTCGGCAGCAACAATGTAAAATGCCATAATTGGTAGTACAGCACCATTCATGGTCATAGATACACTCATCTTGTCTAGCGGAATTTGATCGAAGAGAATTTTCATGTCCTCAACACTATCAATAGCAACTCCTGCTTTTCCAACATCTCCAACAACACGTTCATGGTCACTATCATAACCACGATGTGTAGCCAAATCAAAAGCTACAGACAATCCTTTTTGACCTGCAGCAAGATTACGTCTGTAAAAAGCGTTACTTTCTTCTGCTGTAGAAAATCCTGCATATTGACGAATAGTCCATGGTCTACGAACATACATTGTGCTGTATGGACCACGAAGGTTTGGAGCTATTCCAGCTACAAAATTTAGATGTTCAATATCTTTAAGGTCATCTTTAGAGTAGGTTGATTGAACATTTATGTCTTCTGCAGTCATAAAAAGCCCTCTCTGTCCTTCGGACATCTCTCCCAAAGGGAGCGAATTTTGGTTTTTTGCTCTTGATTCTTGCTTCTTTATGGTAATATGTTGAATGTTTTTTCTAGACATTATAAAATCATTTTTTGAAGAAATGGGTCAAAATAGACGTCAAAAGGTGTGGTTAGATTAATGAAGACCGTTTTGTGATTAGACGAAATAATATAAGTTGTACTAAAGGTTGAGGTTTGTTTAGCTTCATTATCAATTCTGTGTACAACTTTGAAAATTTGCGGACCATTACTCGCATTATACTTGGCTGTGATTTTAGTGAATTTTAAATCGGTGTTTTCAGCTACTCTTTCATTACCAAGACGTATCATTCCTAATAAATATTGAGCGTCTCTTTTGTAAAGTGGCATATAAGGCATTGTGTTTATACTATAGGTAGAACGCGTGGTTTCATCAAAATATAAATACAAATTACCTTCCAGTTCTCTCATGGACTTTAGCCTTTTAGACTCGTACTCATAGTCTTTTTTTGTGGCTAAAGAATCTAGTAATTGTTGATATTCTACTGATGAGTAACGTTTAAAAACATCAGGTAGATATATTTTTATGCCATCGTCTTCAAGCATGTGGTATTTACCAAAAATTTCGTCTTCAGCATTTAATTCTATCCAGCTTTTGACGTCATTGGCAACATTAAGACACGATTGAAATGTTACTACAACAAGTAATAATACTGTTATTTTAATGGTTGTGACCTTCATGCGAATCTTTTGACTCAATTTCTTTTTTTACAGGTTTCTTATTGAAGTCTATGTTTGCTTCTGGTTGTTTGTTAAAGTCTACACCAAATAGTTTAGCATAGTATAAATCTAATGCTACAAAAAGAGCTAAATACTTGTCTTTTGTTATGCTTATGGTGTTTCGTCTTAATTCTTCGCTATACATTCTGTAGCTCATACTATTAGTGTCAACTAAAGCATTGAAAGTAATTTTTAAATCACCCTCTTGCATATTAGAAGCAATACAAGCGACTAAAGGGTTAGCGTAGTTTAAAGTATAATCACCCTCTTTAGTATTCCATAAATCGGATTTAGATTTTAAAGCTTCAAACAGTTCTTTTGTGTGTTTTGATGTGATAGCTATATAATTAACTTTATTAACTCTTACATCGCTTAAAAACCTAACATAAGACCTATTTGGACTTTGGGTTTTTGGATCGTAAGCGTTTATTAAATCTTTTTCAAAAGACATTAATGCTTCGTTAAGTAGAAGAGAGTCTTTGCTTTTGCAGTCTTTTAATTCGTTATTGTTAGCATATTTGTAATCTACTTCAGGCGTTTTTGGTTCTTGCTTACAGTTCCACAATACTAAACTTGCAATAAGGCATGTAAAAATTAATTTAAACTTCATGATGTTGTGTTTATTCATTATTAATTCGTTCTTGTTCTATTGACTCAGCTAATCTGCTTTCAATTATTGGAGCAATAAGTGTTTTTACAGGATTGTGTTTTACAAAAGGGTATAGCTCAAGCTCGTGCTTCATTTTATCGTTAGGGTTTGGATGCTTGTTTGTTCCTAATAAAATGAGTTTGTTAGCATTAAAATCTTCTTGTTCTTTAGTAGCACTTTCTTTTATTTTACGTTGAATAGTACCTTCTTTAAGTTGGTTTAAAAACCCACCATTACTTTCTAGATCTTTAAATAATGCTAAGGCTTTTTCTGAAATTTGCTCAGTTAACGTTTCTACATAATAATTACCATCGGCAGGATTATTGACTTTGTCAAAGTAGCTTTCGTGCTTTAAAACTAATAACTGATTTCTAGAGATTCGCTCTCCAAATTCGTTGTCTTTATGATAAATAGCATCATAAGGTAAATTGCATACCGAATTTGCGCCACCAAGAATTGCACTCATACACTCTGTTGTAGTACGTAGCATATTGGTGTTGTAATCATAAAGCGTTTTATTGCGCTTTGTAGGTGTAGCAAAAATGTGACACTGTGGATTAAAATTGAAAGCTTCGGCAAGTGTTGAAAACAATAACCTTAAAGCACGAAGTTTAGCAATCTCAAAGAAATAATTTGTGCCTACTGAAACATTAAAAACAACATTGAATTCTTTTTTAGCTTCAGTTGAAAGTAGTGCGTCAAGATGATTGAAATATTCATTAACATGTGCTAGCGCATATGCTAATTGTTGCACAATAGTTGCTCCAGAATTTTGATATAAAGCAACATCAACACTTAAAGAATTGGTACTTTTTACAATACTTTCAAAAATAGAATGATCGGTTTTTAAGTCTTTAAACCAATTGCCAGCTCTTGCTAATTGACCAATAATATCTGTTAGGATATAAACCTTGTCTTTTGACGTTTTGTTGAGGATTTCAGTAACGTATTCAGTATCTAAAAACTGTAATTCAAAATAGAGTAGCGTAGTGTTGGTGTCAATTGATTTGAGGAGTTCTTCTAAGTTTATTTTAGTGTTAGGAATAATAAACTTGATGCTTTCGGCTCCTCTAGAAAGTGCATCAATAGCTTTTTCGTTGGATTTCTTAGCATCAGCAACAAAAATAGTTTGGCAAATGTGCCATTGTGTTGCTTTAGCATCTGAAATTTCAGGAAGTGTATCAAACTCATCAGCATGATAAAATGGTCTTACATCAATGCCTTCGTTTGATTTCCATATTAATGTGTCATTATAATCAGCACCTTTAAGGTCAGCTTGAATTTTTTGTTTCCATTGCTTTGATGAAACACCATCAAAGTTGGAAAATAACGGATTATTTTTCATTACTCTGTTTTGCTAAGCTATCTTCATACTCAATGATATAAATCTCTTCATTTTCCTTTTTCATATAGTATTTTTCTCGAGCTAGTTTTTCAATACCTTCTTCGGTTTTTAGCTCTTTAATAGCTTTATTGTCTTTTTCAATTTCCTTTTTATAATACTCTTTTTCGTTTTCTAAATCCTCCATTTCTGAGTTTAATTCATGATGAATTAAAAAGGAGTTAGTGTCAAAAAACAGCATCCATATTGCAAAAGGCACAAGTATGATTACAAAAAGATTTTTGAAAGGTTTTAAATATTTTATGTTTTTCTTTTTTGGCATTGTAAGCTACAAGCGTTGATTAATAATAGTTTTAACTATATCAACTGCTACAGTATTGTACTTATTGTTTGGTATGATAATGTCTGCATACTCTTTCATAGGTTCTATAAATTGTTGATGCATAGGTTTTAATGTGTTTTGGTAACGCGATAATACTTCGTCAATGTCTCTTCCTCTTTCAGAAATATCTCGTTTTAAACGACGTATAAGGCGTTCATCACTATCAGCATGCACAAATATTTTTATATCAAACATGTCTCTCAATTCAGGATTGGTAAGGATAAGAATACCCTCAACAATCATCACCTTTCTTGGTTTGGTTTTTACAACATCACCTGTTCTGTTATGTTTTACAAAAGAGTATACAGGTTGGTCTATTGTATTTCCTTTTTTTAACTCTTTAAGGTGTTCTTCCAAAAGTTCAAAATCGATAGAACGAGGATGGTCAAAATTGATTTTCACACGTTCGTCATAACTCAAATGAGACGTATCTTTGTAATATGAGTCTTGAGAGATGACCCCAACTTCACCTTCAGGAAGTTGAGCTAATATTTGATTAACCACAGTTGTTTTACCACAACCTGTTCCTCCTGCGATTCCTATAATGAGCATATTTTTTGTTTAGAATTTAGGCAAATTTAAGTATTTACAAGAAAAATTAAGGCTGAATTTTTGAAACTTCATCTTCGGTAACCATTTTATTATTGGTGTTTCCCCAAGAGTTTGTAATGTAATTCATTACATCGGCAACTTCTTGGTCGCTTAGTCCTAAGGGTGTCATCACATTATCATATTCAACACCATTAACTGTTATTTTTCCTTTTTGTCCGTACTTAATAGCTTTTATGCTTTCAGCTCTTTTGTTAATTAAATAATCCGATTTCGCCAAAGGCGGAAATGTGCGTGGTACACCTTGTCCGTTTGGTAAATGGCAAGCCATACAAAAGTCGTTGTACACTTCAGAACCACGTTGTATACTTTCTTGTATTTCTGGGCTTTTATCTTCTTTCTTGCTATTGCAAAACGTTAATGTAGCGAAAGCTATAATAAATAATAGTGGTTTGGTTTTTATCATTTTTTTGGTAACAGTTTTACAATTCCTAAGTTTTCAATGCCTACATAAATGTAACCGTCTGGTCCTTGATTTATTGAACGCACACGACCTAAGTTGTCTAAAAGATGTTCTTCCTTAATTACTTTGCCATTTTTGATGACACATTTATCAAGATATTGGAATTTTAATGAACCAACCAGAAGGTCTCCTTTCCAACCAGGATATTTATCGCTAGTTATAAAAGCCATTCCGCTAGGAGCAATTGAAGGATCCCAATAATGAAAGGGTTGTTCCATGCCTTCTTTTTCGGTAATGTCAGTAAATTTTGTTCCACTATAATTGACACCATAACTTATAACTGGCCATCCGTAATTTTTTCCAGGTTTTATAATATTGATTTCGTCTCCTCCTCTAGGACCATGTTCATGAGTCCATATTTCACCAGTTTCATAGTGTAAAACCATACCTTGCGGATTTCTATGACCATAGGAAAAAATTGCAGGTTTTGCGTTAGGTGTGTTTACAAACGGATTATCTATTGGGATTGACCCATCACTATTTAACCTATAAACTTTACCGCAATCTTTTGTTATGTCTTGTGGATTTGTATCTCTATCTCCACGTTCGCCAATAGTAAAATATAAATACCCTTGGTTGTCAAAAACTATTCTTGAACCAAAATGTTGACCTCTTGTTGTATTAGGACTAGCTTTGTACAATAGTTGTTTATCAACTAAAGTGTTGTTTTTTAGTTTTGCTCTCATTAAGGCTGTATTGCCTCCTTTTTCTTCTCCTTCAGGAGATGCATAGGTGAAATAAATCCAACCGTTATCTTTATACTCAGGA
Organism: Gaetbulibacter sp. PBL-D1; assembly: GCF_050509525.1. Classification (NCBI taxonomy): domain Bacteria; kingdom Pseudomonadati; phylum Bacteroidota; class Flavobacteriia; order Flavobacteriales; family Flavobacteriaceae; genus Gaetbulibacter; species Gaetbulibacter sp. PBL-D1. The sequence continues at coordinate 196,791 of NZ_JBNWKB010000006.1, forward strand.
TGTAAACAAATGTCCAATAAACCTCCTTGACCTCTTACATATATTTCCGGTAAACCAGAGATAGTAGTTTTTTGACCATTTTTAAAATGAATGAGTTCACCACTTTTTTCAGTTATTAGTATTGAGTTATCAGGTAAAAATGCAAATCCCCAAGGTATATTAAGTTCTTTTACAACTAGTTCGTAATCGTGGTTTGTATTTACGGGATTTTTATCTTGAGCGCAAGCAAAAACACTTAATAATGCTATAAAAAGCATGTACTGTTTTTTAAATTTCATATAAAAATGATTTTGAGCTTAAATTTAATGATAAAATGTGTCAGTTTTTAAAAAAAGGTATATATTTGCAGTCCTAAAAATGATAACCAAAATTCGGGGTGTAGCGTAGCCCGGTTATCGCGCCGCGTTTGGGACGCGGAGGTCGCAGGTTCGAATCCTGCCACCCCGACTTTAAAAGCTGAACTGTTTTGTTCGGCTTTTTTTTATTCAATACGTTTGTAGTTTTCTGAGTAAATACGGTTACCCTCATCATCAACTTCAATTTGACTAAAGGTGTTTTCTTTTAAGTTGAGCTCGTATTTAAATTCTTTTCGGTCATTAATAATTTTTTTCATCATTTTAGAGCCATAATCCAAAACTTCGGTAAGCGTATCACCATTAATATTATAATATCCATAACCAAACCATTCAGTACTGTCGGTTGGTACATTTTTACTCCACATTACTTTGGTTGAAGTATACATCTTTACTTGACGATAACCTGTAGATGGGTTAAACGAATCGGATACTTTATTGTTGATGTAGTTATAAAAACCTACCAATTCCCAAGTGCCTTCTAGTGACACGTTGATTGAATCTTGTGTTTTAGTGTTGTCTTGGACGTTTTGATTTGCATTGTTTTTACAAGCAATTACTAATAGAGCAGTGAGTATTATTAGTGCTAAATGTTTCATGACAGAATGTTTTAGTTTTAAATGTGTTGCCTTCTAAATTTACAAAAATCTACTGGTATTTTTTAATTATTCAATGTAAAAAATATGTAGCTAGGTATAATTTTTACTTATAGTTGTATACAAACTGTTAATAACTTATATGTAAGGATTTGCCCAAAAAACCTACTTTTGTTTAGTAAAATTAATGATACGATTATGTCTGAAACAATTGAAAAAGTAAAGTGTTTGATAATAGGTTCTGGACCTGCAGGTTATACAGCAGCTATTTATGCAGCAAGAGCAAATATGTCTCCAGTTTTATACCAAGGAGCACAACCAGGAGGACAATTGACAACTACTAATGAAGTTGAAAATTTCCCAGGTTATCCTGAAGGAATAACTGGTCCTGAAATGATGATTCAGTTACAAAAACAGGCTGAGCGCTTTGAAACTGACGTAAGAGATGGGTGGATTACCAAAGTAGATTTTTCTGGAGATGTACACAAAGTATGGGTAAATGATACTAAAGAAATACACTGCGATACAGTTATAATTTCTACAGGAGCTTCAGCAAAATATTTAGGATTAGAATCTGAACAAAAATATTTAAAATTAGGAGGAGGTGTTTCTGCATGTGCAGTTTGTGATGGCTTTTTCTACAGAAATCAAGAAGTAGTGATTGTTGGAGCAGGAGATAGTGCTTGTGAAGAGGCACATTATTTATCTAAGCTTTGTAAAAAGGTAACAATGCTTGTAAGACGTGATGAGTTTAGAGCTTCAAAAATTATGGCTGAACGCGTTAAAAACACACCAAATATTGAAATACTATTCAATACTGAAACTGAAGAGGTTTTAGGAGATGGACAAGTAGTTACAGGTGTTAAAGTGTTTAATAACCAAACTGATGAGAAGCACGAAATTCCTGCAACAGGATTTTTTGTAGCTATTGGACATAAGCCTAATACTGATATTTTTAAAGATTATTTAGATTTAGATGAAACTGGATATATTATAAATGTTCCTGGAACATCTAAAACTAATGTAGAAGGTGTTTTTGTGAGTGGTGATGCTGCCGATCATGTTTACCGACAAGCAATTACTGCTGCTGGAACAGGTTGTATGGCTGCTCTTGATGCAGAACGTTGGTTAGCTGCAAAAGATACTACTTTTGAAGTTAGTACTTCTACCTATAACTAGAACATAAATAATAGAGATAAAAAAAACCGAAGCTATAAACTTCGGTTTTTTTTATGTATTAAAGTTTTAATATTATAAACTTTCTGGTAGTGTGTGTGTTCTGCCTTTGTTTTGTTCTTTTAAGTAATCCATAAGAGGAGCAAAATAGTTTAACATTGGTTTTGCGCTCATTTCGCTACCAACACTTTCTTTTAATAACTCTCTCCAATCATTATTAGCACCAGATTTTAAAACTTCTTTAAGGAAATCTCCAACAGGTTTGCTACCATAGTAATTTGTAGCATGTGGGTCTTGCTTCAAGATATTTTTTGAAATATGGTCATGGAATTGGAATAATAAAATATAGGATACTGCATAATCGTAATATTGAGCAGCATCATTGTTGATATGGGTTTTTGAAGCAGCATCACAAAACTCTTCACCTCTTTCAGAAGGAGGAACCATACCTTGGTATTTTTGAGCGAGTTCCCACCATTTTTTGTTGAACTCATCCTTTGGAAGGTTTTCAGCATAAACAGCATTTTCAAACTCAGTCATTACACCTGCTGAGAATGGTAAAAACACAACATAGTTTAAAGCTTCTTTTAATAGGTTTTGAGTTTCATCAATTTCAACATTAGCATCAACTAATCCTTTTTCAGCTAAAAATGGCTTTTGCATAGCAGCTAAACCTAATAAACTACCAATGGCTTCGTGGTATCCTCTGTTTGCTCCTCCACGTAATAAAGGTGGAACATCAGGATTAGTGTAAGCTTGATAATAATAAATATGTCCTAATTCATGATGAATAGTCTCATAATAATCGGCAGTTGCTTCAACACTCATTAGGCAACGTAAGTCGTTTTCTAAATCCATATGCCATGCAGAAGCATGATTGTTCTTTTTGTAAGGAGCATCAGCAGGTAAAGGATACATGCTAGATTTTTCGTAAAAGCTTGCAGGTAATGGGTCAAAACCAATACTCTTATAGAAGTTTTCACCTTCTTTTACAATCCACTCTGGTTCTTTGTCAGCTAAAGCAGCATCAATATCTAAACCTTCAACATTAACCAAAGCGCTCCAGTCTTGTCCCCAACGGTTTGGTAACCAGTGTGCAGGTAAATACTGAGGTACTTCAGCATTGAATTTTTTAGCTAATTCATATCTAGCCCAAGTGTGTAATTCTCTATACAGTGGCCAAACTTCTTTAACCATTTTGTTCATTTCATCACGCATTTCTTGACGTGACATACCATAATCTGATACTTGGTAAGTAAAGTAATCGTCATAACCTAGAGCTTGTACAGTTTTGTTACGAAGCGATCTTAAATTTTCTAAACCATCTTTTAAATCTTTACCAACAGCTTTTGAAGTTTCCCAGTTGGCAAGTCTTTCTTTTAAATCGTTAGATTCTCTTAATACTTTGTCGATGTCTCCTGTGGTTACTGATTTGCCATCAACTTTAAAATCGAAACCAAATAAAGTTTCGTTTTGAGCATTTTCGGCAGCAATACGTTCTGAAACTAAATCGGAAACTGTTTCAGGGTTGTTAGCAGCAGCATAAAGAATTGTATTAAGTTGTCTTACTTGAACAATATCTAAAGCATCTTTATTCTCTAAAAATTTTCTTGTTTTTTCAATGTTTTCAGTGCTTCCTGTAAATTTAGCAAAGGCTTCATTTGCTTTTTGAACATTGTAAGCATTGGTTGTGTCGCCAGCAACAATACGTGTGTTGGCGTCCCACTCAGCAAGTGCAGAATCGTAATATAATTTTACGAAAGTATTAGTGTAATCATCTAAAAACGCTTGAACTTCAGCTTTAAATTCAGCTGAATTATTGCTAGTTTTAGATGTGTCTTCTTTACATGAAACCATGGAAAAAAGAACAATCGATAAGGCAATTAGTTTTTTCATTTAAATAAAAAGGGTTAAAAGTTAATTAGTTTCTTTTTTAAGCAATTTTGCAGTATCAATAAATTTATTGATAGTTACCTTTGGGTTGTTGTATAAGTAAACTTCACTGCTTCCGGTAATTTCTAGAGTAATAGCTTCAGATACATTTACGTGCGCATCACTAGCAACTTCAGAGATTAAAGTACAGGTTTTGGTTGTATAGTTTTTTCCGTTAAAATCAGAATTATTATCAGTTCTAATAATTGCATTATTAGTATCTCCTTCAATGTTTATAGTCGCTCTTTGGTATAAGTCAATTTTAGCTTCTTTACTGTTTACAAGAGCGTCTAACTTACTGTTGTCGCTTAAAACAACTGTTGATGTACCTTTGGCTGTAAGGTTTAATTTTACTTTTGCTCTGTCTAAACTTGTATACTCAAAGTTATTGGCATTAATATTTAAGTATGCTTTTGAAGTTCCTGTGGTTTTTAAGACAACGTCGTTAAGCTCTAAAGATGTTAATGAGCGAATTTCAGCATCGTCTTTAGTTTCGATATACTCTAAAGGAGTGCTGTAATTTACCGTTATATTCAATCTCTTTTTAGAAGAAATTTCTTGAGTTGTAGAGAAAGTTAGTGTGCTATCAACGACTTCAACTTTAATGATATCATGAAGATTGCTGTCAGTTTCAATTTCTACTGAAGATTTTGAGTTGTATATGATTTCTATTGAAAAGTCGCCACCTACAATTATTTTAGTGAAATCATCTAAATAGGTTTGTTCAATGGTAACATCTCTATTACCTTTTACTTTTTCACTGTTTTGAGCAAAAAAGGATGATGTAAAACCTAAGCTGAATAGTAAAACGAAAAGGATTTTATTCATTGTATAAATTTAAAATTGTACAACAAATATATGCAAAAACCATCCCAAACTCTAACTAGAGGTTGAAATGGTTTGAAAAACAGGTTGGTTAGTTGTATGTAAAAAGGTTGGTTAGCGTTTTCTTATACTACCAGAAACATTATCGCTAGTTTCTACTTTTTTAGGGTTACCATAGTAGTTAATGTCGCCACCACTACTAGCTTTAGCTATTAATTCTTCTGATGTGTTTACGGTAATGTTTGCACCACTAGTTGCTTTTACTTGACAGGACACAGCACTTAAATCTTGTGCGCTTATATCGCTTCCGCTTGTAGCACTTGCGTAGAGTTTATTTGTTTTACCTGAAAGCTTAACATGGCTTCCGCTAGTTGAACTACAGTCAATACTTTCGGCATTGATATCTAGTTCAAGGTCGCTTCCGCTAGTGGTTTTAATCTCGATAGTGTTTGTGTTAATAGTATTGGTTGAAAATACATCGCTACCACTGGTTGTTGAGATTTTAGTTAAATCGTCAAGAGATACCATTATTTTTTTTGATTTTGAAGTGCCAATATTTTCTTCGGCATAAATGTTTAAAACATTACCTTCAATTTCTACCATAATAATGTCTTGTAAGTTCTCATCAGCTTCAACACTTACACTTTCGGTATTGGTTTGAGTAATGTAAACATCTAAACCTCTACTTACTTTTATTGCGCTAAAGCTACCATCAAGCGATCTTTCGGTTGTGGTTACATTTCCGTTTCCATTTACTCCAAAATTCATATCAAAGTTACAGGACATCATAAGTAGTCCTAAAACTATGGAGATAATTACTTTTGCTAAGGTTGTCATAACTGTTTGTTTTTTGATTGATTACTAGTTCAAAGGTCTAGTTTTATATATACGATTAATAAACTAAGTATCTGAATTGTTGTTTTTTATTGATGAATTGTTAATTGTCGTCTGATATTATTTCAACACCATTATCATCTATTCTTACTTTAACATCTACGTCCTTTGCTCTAATGCCATGGTCGTTGATTTCTATTTCAACACTGTCTTTTTTAATTTTAACACCATCTTCATCTATTTTAAGACCAGAGTGTTCATCGTTTACATCAACTCTTACTTTAAACTCATCGTCTTCGCAGTTTAAACACACCACACCATCATGAGTTACTTTTAAATAATGTTCTTCCATACCATTTTCTAGTATGTCTCTGTAATAGCTAGAGTTTCTGTGAAAGGAATAGGTGTTTTGATCTGCATAAAACACAGTACCTTCTGGTAAATACAATGTAGCTTCAATTTGTTGTTCACCATACTTGTTTCTGAACTCTGTAGTAAGGTAAGCATCTAGTAAAAGCTCATTACCAATTACCTTGAAATCATAATTAATGTTTTGTGCTCTTGACTTTGCTTTTTGATAATCGCTAGCATGTGCATTTTTTTCAATACTTAAAGAGGCTACACTATCTTTAGTTGAACGAACAATAAGTCTTACATCAGTATTGTATATAAGTTTGTTGTCGTTTTCGTCATACACTGTTTTAAACAAGCTGCTACGTCTTCCAAAATGTTTGCTGTATGACGAGTTTCCTTGCATACGTATTGTTAAAGTATCTGATGGATTAAGCATTAACAATTCAGTATTTTCAGTCACACTCGCATCAAACGCATGTTCACTAGCTTGCTTTATTCCTATTACAAATAGTCCTATCATTGACATTAACCACAACCCTAGTAACGAAAACTTAGCGATGTTACCAATTGATTTTAGGTTGTTGATTAATATTTTGAGTCCTAAATAGAAAATGAAAAAGAACGGTATTCCTATGGCAAACAATAGCAACATTGATACTAACCAAACTGGTGTATTTGCAGCATTGGCAGCATTTATAAATTCAATTCCTGGGACGTTAACAGAATCGGCAATTCCAACGGTAAATAATGCAATTATTAATCCTATTAAAGTACTGGCTCCAATGAGTATTAAAATAATACCAATGAACTTTGCAAACACTTTAAGACAAAACATAATGATGTCTCCTATAGTGTCAAAAAATGTTTTTGACGATGATTTTATTCGGTTTCCTTGTTTGGGTAAATCAATGTTTTTTACCGTGTCTGAAACCGTTTGTGATACATTATCAAATCCGTCTTTAATTTTTTTTTCAATGTTACTGATGTTCACAGGTTCACCAGTCATTGTAAGTTTATCAGCGGTTGAAACTGCTTCAGGAACTAAAACCCAAAACAATACATATATAAGCACAAACGTACCACCAGAACCTAGAGTAAGTAAAATCCAAAGTAGTCTTACCCAAATGGCATCAATACCTAAATAGTGTCCAAGACCTGATGAAACACCTCCAATATATGAGTTGTCAGTATCTCTAAATAATTTTTTGGAAGTTGAGGTTCTTCTGTATTGTGTTTTTGGTTCGTCTTCAAAAATTTCGTCATCAACAAGATAGTCTTCAGGTTGTCCCATTATTGAGATCACTTCATCAACCTCTTTTATTCTGATAACTTGTTTTTCGTTTTGAACACGCTCGTTGAACAATTCAGCAATACGAGCTTCAATATCTGCTATGATTTCCGATCGACCTTGAGAGTCTGTAAATGAACGTTTTATAGCCTCAAGATAGCGTTGTAATTTTAAGTATGCATCTTCATCAATATGGAAGAATATACCTGCTAAATTTATGTTGACTGTTTTATTCATTATTTTTTATTTTTTTGTCTTGTTACTAGGTTAACTGCATTTTGTAATTCGCTCCATGTGGTATTAAGCTCATTTAGAAACAGTTTTCCTGTTTCTGTTAAACCGTAATATTTTCGTGGAGGACCTGAGGTTGATTCTTCCCAACGGTAGTTAAGAAGACCAGCGTTTTTAAGTCTTGTAAGTAGTGGATAAATGGTTCCTTCTACAACAAGCAGTTTTGCGTCTTTTAGTGTGTCTAGAATTTCGGCTACATAAGCATCATCGTCTTTTAAGACTGATAATATGCAGTATTCTAATACACCTTTACGCATTTGTGCTTTTGTGTTTTCTATCTTCATGTTCTAAAGAAATTTTAATTTGAAAAACTGTTCATTTTTTGATTGATTGATTGATTGATTGATTGATGGTTATTTGATGAAATTTATGGTTAATGGATAGTTGTACAACTCACCATCGCGTGCTTTTAAACTTGCAATAACTATAAATATAAGTTCTAAGATAAATCCAAAAACTGCAAGAACACCCAAACCTCCTGTAATGTAAAGTAGAGGAGAAGGTTTCCCTATGTTAATGTGAAAATCATTAAACCCATGAAAGTCTATAAAGTCAATACCATTAAAAAACTTTAAAAAGAAAAACGGGATAGTTAGCGTACCTATAATTAAGGTATATAGTAATATACTTATTTGAAAGTTTATGGCTTGCTTTCCATGACTATCAACAAACTCTGATTTTTCTTTGTTAGTAATCCACAATATAATAGGTCCAATAAAATTTCCTAAAGGGATTATAAACCTACTAAAGGTGGATAAATGAATAAAAGTTGCAATATTTTTTTGGTGGTTGTCTAACATGATTTTAAAACGTATAATATTATCTTATACAAATATATGTCTAAAAAAAGGTATTATGTTACGCATAGTAGTATATTTTAACATAATATTAACAAATTGGATTATGGATTATTTTGTCTAGATTTGATAAAACTAATTTTTAAAATGAAGCTTACTCCTAATAAAATAAACACTTTTAACTTTTTTAAACTGCCTTCAGTGTTCTTTACTGGAGTTCGAGTAAAGTCTATTAATAATGACACTTGTACAGTAGTTGTAAAACACCGTTGGATTAATCAAAACCCTTTTAAATCTATGTTTTGGGCAGTTCAAGGTATGGCTGCCGAATTAACTACAGGAGCTTTGGTACTTGCTAAAATTAGAGAAAGCGGTAAGCCTATTTCTATGTTGGTAGCTAATAACAATGCTACTTTTACTAAAAAGGCAACAGGAAAAATTACATTTAGTTGTACAGATGGTCATAAAATTGATGATGCCATAGCCAAAGCTATTGAAACTGGTGAAGGACAAACCTTGTGGATGCAATCAAAAGGTGTAAACCAAGATGGAGTGGAAGTGTCGGTGTTTAATTTTGAATGGAGTATTAAAGTTAAAAGTTAGTTGATAATAATTTGAAAAAAATTTACGAAATACAATTAAGTGGAATTAAAATAGGAACAACTGCTTTTGAATTTGCTGATACTCCAATGGGAGTTGTTTATGGAAAAATTAATTTTGAAAATGTAGACTCACCATATAATTTGTTTAAAAATCATTGTCAACAGCATAAAGTAACAATAAATCAAGACGATAAAGAATATAAATTTATTGATACTCAGGTGATCCCTAAATTGAAAGTTTATCTTGAAAACGGAACAGAACTAGTTGGTTGGGGAGGCGCAATTAGCGGAATGGAAAAAGGAAACGATTTTGAAATTCAGTTTGGCGGAATTAATAGTAAAATAATGAAGACAGAATTTGCTCAACATTACTATGACTATTATGGAAATGAATCAGACTTAATCAAAATTCAGGTAGATGAACAGTTTAAAAAAATTTGCGAAAGTATTTTGGCTAAAAATTTAAATATAAATCAATGGGGTGAAATTGAGAGTTCAGATGAATTTCAAACAGAAAGGTATCATGGTGGGTTTGATACAACTGAAATGGAATTTTGTTTCAGTTATTATATAGAAAAACAAGAATATTGGTTTCAGTTAAACTTGAATGATATAGAAAGAATAATAAATGCCAAAGTTGAGTTTTTGTATCCAAGAAAAGCAGAATAAAATAGATGCAATATTTTAACTACTTACTTGTAAGTTGTTTGTTTTTAGTTTGTTATGTTTTAATGTCTTTGATTAAGAGTAGAGAATTTTTGTAAATTTCATGTAATGAGGCCTTTATAAAACTATTTGTAACAAAACAGATAATACATCAACTAATTTATAAATCAATTAAAAAATACAATATAATGACAGCACACGAAATAGACTACAGAATCTACGGAGAAGAAATGCAATTCGTAGAAATAGAATTAGATCCACAAGAAGGTGTTATAGCCGAAGCAGGAAGTTTTATGATGATGGACGATGGTATTAAAATGGAAACCATTTTTGGAGATGGCTCACAAAAAGACACTGGTTTTTTAGGTAAAATCCTTGGCGCAGGAAAACGCATACTTACAGGAGAAAGCTTGTTTATGACTGCGTTTTACAACAACCTTTCAGGTAAACGTAATGTGAGTTTTGCATCACCTTATCCTGGTAAAATCATTCCAATAGATTTAACCGAGTTTAGAGGTAAGTTCATCTGTCAAAAAGACGCTTTTCTTTGTGCAGCAAAAGGTGTAAGCGTTGGTATTGAGTTTTCAAGGAAATTAGGTAGAGGACTTTTTGGTGGCGAAGGATTTATCATGCAAAAGCTTGAAGGAGATGGTATGGCATTTGTTCATGCTGGTGGTACTATGGCTAGAAAAGAATTAAAAGCAGGAGAATCTCTGAGAGTAGATACTGGTTGCTTAGTAGGTTTTACTCAAGATGTAGATTATGATATTGAGTTTGTAGGAGGTATAAAAAATACGGTATTTGGAGGTGAAGGTTTATTTTTTGCTAAACTACAAGGACCAGGAACAGTATACATACAATCTTTACCTTTTAGTAGATTAGCAGGTAGAGTACTAGCTTCAGCACCAAGATCTGGTGGCAAAAGTAAAGGAGAAGGTAGTATTCTTGGTGGTTTAGGAGACTTACTTGATGGTGACAATAGGTTCTAAACGTTAACGTATTGAGTTGTATTTAATAAGGGATTTTTAGTGTTAAAATTTTGTTTAACTAAAACAACTAATCGATTTTTTTAGTACTTTAGGAATGTAAAAACAAAAACACTTTAAGCCTATACAATACAACTACCTAACCCTAAAACCTAAAATTACAAATGGCAAGAGCAATGTTTGAGTACACCAAAACGGTACTTAATAAAGTTAGTTTTGATGCTTCGTTGTTCTGTAAAGAAGTACAAAAAGCTGTTCAACGATTATTACCTTATGAAATTGAAGAGTTAAGAATTTATATTCAATCACTTGTACTACAGAACCCAGAATTAAATCAATGTTTAATATATTTAAAACCTTAACATAAAGCGACCAAACGGTCGCTTTATTTTTGTAAAAAAGAGCTTGATAGTAGAATATTGGTGTTATCTTTGTAGGAAATTATATAAGACCTGAAAAAGCTATATTTAACCATATTACTTCTTTCGTTTGCATTGCGACCGATGTATTATGTTGGACAAGTATTATACTATGAGTTAAATATTGATTACATTATTGAAACCTATTGTATTAATAAAGACAAACCAGAGCTAGAGTGTAATGGTAAATGTCATTTAGCTACACAAATTCAAAAGGCAAGTAACGATTCAGGTAAAGGTAAATCGCATCAAATGGTGTTTGAAGCGTTTTATCCGGTTTTTGTTCAACAAATAGCTAATGAAGAAATAACGCCTTCAAAGCTTGTGTTTTTTAAAGCTAAACAACCCATCTACTACGTAAATAATTATTCTCACCTTATAGGTTACAGTATCTATAAACCTCCTATTTGTTAAAGTTTAATATCAGTTTTTTATACAAGGCTTAACTGTGCTTGCCACTAATAGCACACGAATATTAAATTAAAACAAATGAAAATTTTAAAATATACATTTGCACTACTTTTATGTGCAACACTATCGTCATGCTCTTCTGACGACGATTCTAACTCTGAAGATTTAACAGGACAAACAGGTACATTAACTCTAAAATTTGATAATGGAGTAGGTGATCAAGACTTTATTTTTGGCACTAGCTACAACAAGTCAAGTGCAGAGTCGTATAAGTTAGAAACCCTTAAATATATTATTAGTAATGTAAGGGTAAAAGACGAAAACGGTAACACGTTTACATATCCTTCTGCAGATAATGTGTTTATCGTTGATGAAGCTGAAGGCAATAATGCTGGAGAAATTTATATAGACTTAGATAATGTAGATGCTGCAAACTATACTGAAATTACTTTTGGTTTAGGTATCGATCAAGACCGTTATGCTTTAGGAGCTGAAGGTCAAGGTAATTTTTTAACACAAGCCGAAGCAGCAGGAATGATGTGGTCTTGGGCAACAGGTTATAGGTTTATGAGGTTTGACGGTACATTTTCATCAGCTACAGTAACTGACGAAGCATTAAATATTCACATGGGAAGCGTTGGTACTTCTTTAGATAATTATAGAGAAATTACACTACAGTTTCCAAATACAGTAAGAGTAAGAGAAACTACTACACCTCAAGTACATATTGTTGCTGATATTGCTAAGGTGTTTGATGGCGAAACATCGGTAGAATTGTCTAACGGTTATAGTCAAGTTCATACTGATGCTACAACTACAACAGTTATTGCAAATAATTTTCAAAATGCTTTTAGTGTACACCACGTACATAATGAGTAAAATATAGTAACTCAAGAAGGCTTAAAAACCTTCTTGAGTATTTATAATACTAATTATGAAGACTAAATTTTCAGTATTAGTGATTTTGGGTACGCTAGTTTTTAGTTGCTCAAAATCCGATAGTACAGAAACATACGTACCTGTTCCTGTGGTTGTAGAAATGCCATCAAATTTTCCTGATATGGCTTACAACTTGGATAATAATCCATTAACCGAAGCAGGAGTTGAACTGGGTAAGCGTTTGTTTTACGAAGGAAAACTATCAGCAAATGATGCTATACCTTGTGCGTTTTGCCATGAGCAAGCTTTTGCGTTTACGCATCATGGACACACACTAAGTCATGGTGTTAATGGAGGTATTGGATTTAGAAATGCACAACCTATTCAAAATTTAGCATTTCAAAACGAATTTATGTGGGATGGAGCAGCTTCTCATTTAGATTTGCAACCTATAATTCCATTAACTAGCGAACTAGAAATGGGTGAAACATTGAGTAATGTGGTTGAAAAACTTAATGCAGAACCTTATTACAGACAACAGTTTAGAAAGGCGTTTCAAGATGGTGAAGTTAATAGCGCAAATATGCTTAAAGCTTTGTCTCAGTTTATGATTACCATGATTTCATCAAATTCTAAATATGATAAATATATTAGAAATGAAGATGGAGTAACGCTTTCTCAAATTGAACAAGATGGTCGTGCTACGTTTCAAAATAAATGCGCTTCATGTCATGCTACCGATTTATTTACAGACCAAACCTACAGAAATAATGGCTTGCCTGTAAACCCGCAGCTTAATGATTTAGGCCGATTTAATGTGTTAGAAAATCCAGACGATTTATATAAGTTTAAGGTACCAAGTTTAAGAAACGTTGAGGTGTCTTTCCCTTATATGCACGATGGTCGATTTTCGACCTTAGAAGCAGTGCTTAATTTTTACGATTCAGGAATGGTAGATAATGGAAATGTAGATTCTATTTTTCAACGTGATGATGGCACTTTGGGAATAAGCCTAAATACTTATGAAAAAGAAAGCCTAATAGCTTTTTTAAAAACACTCACAGATAATGAATTTTTAAACGATGAAAGATTTTCAGAATACTAAAACAATACTTTTAATACTCGCTATTATTAGCTTTACAAACAGTTATAGTTGCGACTTGTGTGGATGCACAACAAGTAGTGGTAGCGCTTCGTTTGGCGATTTGCAAATGACTAGTTTTGTTGGGTTGCGATACATTTATCAAACGTACGAATCTAAAAACGGAATTTTTGATAATTCGCCTACAAGTGAAGAGCAATTTAATACTTATCAACTTTGGGCTAGAGTTCCATTAGGAAAATCATTTTATGTAAGCGCGATACTTCCGTATCAAGATTTAAGCAGAAAGTTTCAAGGCAATACCGAGTCGATTAATGGTGTAGGAGACATGACACTTATAGGTTGGTATAATTTAAAAATCTATAAGAGTAACAGCGAAAATAAAGAAGCTATAGATTTTAGTACTAATAAAGTGCTTACAGGACATTCATTTAATTTTGGATTAGGTGTTAAAGCGCCAACAGGTAAGTTTGAAGAAGAATTGACTGATAGAGTAAATCCTGGTTTTCAGGTAGGAACAGGAAGTTGGGATGCTATTGCGACTGTTATGTATAACTACGGAAATAATAATTTAGGACTCAATACTACTTTTGCATATTACTTAAAATCTGAAAATAAAAATGAATACAGGTTTGGTAATCAATTTAGTGTTAGCTCAAATTTGTTTTATAAACTGAAAACCAAAAAAATGGATATTTCACCTTTTGTAGGTATTTCAGGAGATGTTTATGATTCTATTGAACAATATGGTGAAACTTTAGCTGATACTAATGGATATTTGTACAACTGCTCATTAGGGTCAGAGTTTAATTTAAAAGATTTTCAACTAGGGTTGCAATATACACTACCAATACATCAAGATTTTTTTGGTGGAAACGTAGAAGCCAAAAATAGGTTTTCAGTCTATTTAAACTACAAACTATAATTCAAACAAAAAGAGCGGTTTTAAACCGCTCTTTTTGTTTCTTTAACAGCTAAAGGACTTATAATTTCAACATTTTGAAATGCAATAGCACCTCTTATAATTCCTGAAATTACATTGTGCAGTGCGTCAATAATTTGGAGTTTAAGCTCACTTTTATGATAAATGATGCTCACTTCTCTTGCTGGACTTGGCTCTACAAAATGATGTAAGTTTTGTTTTAGGTTATCATTAAGCTCCATAGTATGTAAATAAGGTAAAAGCGTCATTCCTAAACCTTCGTTTGATAGTTTTATCAAGGTTTCAATACTACCACTTTCTAACTGAAAATGTTCATCGGTATTGTTTTTAAATACTTTACAAAGGTTAATAACACCATCTCTAAAGCAATGACCATCTTCTAGCAGTAGCATATCGTCAATTTCAAGATCAGAAACTTCAATGTTTTTCTTTTCATGTAATCTATGACTACTAGGTATGTAACCAACAAAAGGCTCGTAATAGAGTACACGTTCTTTTATGGTTTCGTCCTCAAGAGGTGTTGCAGCAATAGCAGCATCTAGGTGACCTTCGTTTATACGCTCTATAATTTCTTCAGTCGTTAACTCTTCAATTTTAAGTTTTACTTTAGGGAATTTTTTAATGAATGTTTTTAAAAACATTGGCAATAATGTAGGCATTATGGTTGGAATCATTCCAAGCTTAAATTCGCCTCCAATAAACCCTTTTTGTTGGTCAACAATATCTTGTATTCTATCAGATTCGTTAACAATATTTCTGGCTTGATGCACAATTTTTCTTCCTACATCAGTAAGTTCAATAGGTTTTTTACTTCTGTCAAATATTAAAACATCAAGTTCTTCTTCAAGTTTTTGTATTTGAGTACTAAGCGTTGGTTGGGTTACAAAGCACTTTTCAGCAGCCTTAGTAAAGTTTTTATGTTCAGCAATTGCTAAGACGTAATGTAATTGTGTTATGGTCATTTAATTAATTTTAGCTATAAAAATATAAAAACTATCAATTAATTCTATAGTTGATTGTGTTAATTATAATTTAAATTTGTAATGAATTAAAAAACAGTAAATTATGACTTTAAATAGTATAGGTTTAGAAACCAAGAAAACACAAGAAATTGCTAATGATTTAAACATTTTGCTAGCAAATTTTCAAATATATTATCAAAATTTAAGAGGAATTCACTGGAATATTAAAGGGAAACGCTTTTTTGATTTACACGTTAAGTTTGAAGAATTATACACTGACGCTAACTTAAAGGTTGATGAAATTGCAGAGCGTATTCTTACTTTAGGGACAACACCTTTACATACGTTTGAAGATTATACTAAGAACGCTAAGGTGCCAGTTGGAAAAAATATTTCTCAAGATGAAAAAGCAGTACGATTAATTGTGGATTCATTAACCGAATTATTAAAGATTGAAAGAAATATATTAGATGCTTCTGATGAAGCTAATGATGAAGGTACAAACTCGATGATGAGTGATTTTATTACTGAACAGGAAAAAACTGTTTGGATGATGAAAGCTTGGTTAGACGAATCAATCTAACCGTTTGTTAATTGATTAATAGCAAAAAGCCACTCGATAGAGTGGTTTTTTTTATTTATTACAACAATCCTCTCGCTTTAATCTCAAGGTATTTGTTAATAGTGTTTATGGTTAAATCTTCTGGAGCTGTAAGTATGCTTTGTATGCCATACTTTTGAAGCTCACTTACAATCAGTCGTTTTTCGTAAGCAAATTTCTCAGCTATGACTTTGTCATAAGCCTGCTGTACTGTTTCTGCTTTGTCTTCTATAAGCGTGTTTAATTCAGTATTCTTAAAGAAAATAACTACCAAAAGATGGTTTTTAGCAATACCTTTTAAGTAGGGAAGTTGTCTGTGTAATCCATCTAAAGTTTCAAAATTGGTATACAACAACATCAAACTTCTTTGGTTAATGTTTCGTTTTACATCAGCATAAAGTCTTCCATAATCACTCTCAAAATAATCGGTTCTTACATTGTAAAGAGTTTCTAAAACAAGATTCATTTGCGACGTTCTACGTTCGGCAACAACAATATTTTCAACCTTTTTAGAAAAAGCCAAAATACCTGCTTTATCTTGCTTTTTTAGAGCTACATTAGAAATTACCAAAGAAGCA